>JAZSDM010000062.1:0-16136 GCA_045531145.1 Acutalibacteraceae bacterium
ACTTTTTATATTTTTAAGTATAATTTGAGTTATGAATATAGGAAATATTGAAATTAAAGGTTTTGCCGCTCTTGCTCCAATGGCTGGTGTTGCCGACAGAGCAATGAGGGAAATATGTGTAGAATACGGCGCAGGGTTTACCGTTGGCGAACTTACAAGTTCTAAAGGTGTGTCCTTGGGGGATAAAAAATCCTTTTCGCTTCTTAGCTGTTTTGATGCCGAAAGACCGATTGCCTCCCAACTTTTTGGAAGTGACCCCGAAACTATGGCGCAAGCCGCTAAAAAAGCGCTTGAATTTTGCCCTGATTTTATTGATATAAATATGGGTTGTCCTGCACCAAAAGTGGCGGGAAACGGCGGCGGGAGTGCGCTTATGAAAGAGCCGAAGTTGGCAGAAAAGATTGTAAAACAGGTGGTAGACGCAGTGCCTGTTCCCGTTACCGTTAAAATGCGAACGGGGTGGGACAGTGATAGCGTAAACGCAGTGGAATTGGCAAAAAGGTGCGAAAATGCGGGCGCTAAAATGATTACTGTTCACGGCAGAACAAGGGTGCAGATGTATGCCCCCGGAATTGATTATAAAACTATTGCCGAGGTTAAAAAATCGGTTAAAATTCCCGTGGTGGCAAACGGTGATGTTTGTGACGGAAAGTCAGCCAAAAATATGTACGAAATCACGGGTTGCGACTATGTAATGGTAGGCCGTGCGGCACAAGGAAATCCCTTTGTTTTTGCTGAAATAAATGCTTTTTTAAACGGCAAAGATTATACTCCCGAAAGTCTTAAAAAAAAGTTTTCTGTGCTTCTTCGTCAAGTGGATTTAATGCACAAATATAAAGACCCGCATAATGCAATTTTAGAGTCGCGCAAGCATACCGCGTGGTATATGACAGGGCTTAAAGGGGCGGCAAATTTAAGAAGAATGTGCGGCGAAATTTCAAGTATTTCGGATATTGAAAGAATTATTGAATTAGCCCTTGAACAAAACAAAGATTTGTGGTAATATTTTTAGGTTGAAAGGATTGGTATTATGTCAGGACACAGTAAATGGAGTAATATTAAACGTAAAAAGGAAAAAACTGATGCTGCAAAGGCAAAGATTTTTACAAAAATAGGCCGCGAAATTGCGGTTGTTGTTAAAGCGGGCGGCGCAAACCCTAATGAAAACAGTAAATTAAAGGACGTTATCGCCAAAGCAAAGGCGGCAAATGTACCTAACGATAATATTGAAAGAATTATCAAAAAAGCCGCAGGCGAGGGCGACGGCGCAAATTACGAAGAATTAGTTTACGAAGGCTACGGTCCTTGCGGTGTGGCAGTTGTGGTTGAAACCTTGACTGATAACCGCAACCGTACCGCAGGTGAAATGCGCCACTATTTTGATAAATGCGGCGGTAACCTCGGTCAGTCGGGTTCGGTAATGTTTATGTTTGACCGTAAGGGCATAATCGTTATCGAAGCAGATGGCTTAGACGAAGATACCGTTATGGAAGATGCTCTTGAAGCAGGCGCAGACGATTTTGAGTTTGACGGCGAAATTTTCGAAATTTCAACCGATCCGAACTCTTTAGGCGTTGTAAGAGATGCTTTGGAAGTAAAGGGTTATAAATATGTATCTGCCGAAGTTTGCTACGTTCCGCAAACCATGTCCCAGATTGATGACAGCGATATGGTAGTAAAAATGGAAAAACTTATTGATATGCTTGAAGAAAATGACGATGTTCAGGCAGTTTGGCACAACTGGGAAATGCCCGAAGAATAATAAAAATTATAAAAACAAAAACTCGATGGTTTCCATCGAGTTTTTGTTTTGGCACCCCCTGCGCGAATCGAACGCACAACTGACCCTTAGGAGTACGATACATTGATTTTTGAGTGTTCCCGATATGTTACGAATAAACCCCGATAATCCCTGATATTTACAGGGTTTATCGGGATTTTCTTGTTATGTATTCTCTTTTGGTGTTAAGTAATTTTTTTAGTGTTCATTTTTGCTTTTGTAGGCAAAATTGTTGGCAAGGTGATTACCACTTGCTTCTATATTTATCAAAGTTTTCTTGTTTTGCACAAAAGAAATATTTGCTCAGGCGTTCATATTGCCACAGAGGTATGTTTCAAGACCCTGCAAAATTAGAATCCATAGACGATTTAAAAACAAAGTTGTTGTCAAAAAACAAATATTTACTTGATTTTAGAAATCAATACTTCGATATTCTTTTGGGGAAAATTTGGTGTGTTTTTTAAAAAACAGTTCAAAACCTCTTGTGGAAGAAAAGCCACATTTATAGGCAATTTCACTTGTGGTGAGTGTGGTGTTTTTTAAATATTTTTTTGAAGCATTAAGTCTCACTTGTGAAAGTTTTTGTGAGAAGGTCATATTGAAGCGATTTTTAAGCAGACGGTTTGTATGGGCTGTACTATAATTCAGTTCATTTGCTAAGTCACTAATTGTTATATGCTTTGAATAATTTTTATCAAAAAAATCGTCAATTATAATATATTGTGTCAGTGTTGCATTTTTTTTGACAATGGAACGTGATTTAAAAAAATCAGTAGGGAGGAGTTGTTCCGCAATATGACTTACTATTATGCCGAAGCAACTTTTAATTCTAAAACTATCAAGAACGTGATTAGTACCATTGAAATAAAGATGTATTCCAATGATATTTTCAAAAATTTTTTTTCTGACTTCTTTTGAACACTCGTACAAAGTATAAGGAGCTTTTGTAATTACATTTTCGATTTTTATGTCAGGGAATAAAAACCGAAAATTAAATCTTTTTAAGTTATCGTCACACGAAATTATTTTATGCTCGGTATTTGGATTAATAATTAAAATATCGTGTTTTTTAAGTTCGATTGAATTATTCGTGCATTGTAAACTTAAAGTTCCACTTTCAATAAAATATGCTTCGTACATAGTATGAGAGTGTGTTTCATAAGAAGCGGGTTTTATATTTTTTGACATGTTTAAACAATCTAACCTTGCTTCTACGTTTATGTTATGGATATCAAATGAAAATTCTAAATTTTTTTCATTCATTTTATAGCCTCCAAAAGGTTGTATAGAATTAAATAATACAGTAATTTTAGTATACACGAGAAAAAAATGATGTCAATATAAAAAACGAAAAATTCAATCATAATTTTTGAAAAATGTCGTGATTTTCTGTTTACTTGTTTTCGTATATGTGATATAAAAATCATGGTGGGGTATTTATGTTAGAAAAATATTTAGCTGAAGGCAATGTCATAGGTGCAACGGGTAAATCCGTAATATATATCAGTAGGTATTTCGGGTGAATATCATCTTAAACTTAGTTGCATTTTTTAATTTAATACAATTTGGGTGATTTTATCCAAGTTAATCATATTGGAAATTATACATTTTTAGAAATATTAGATTTTTGAAAGGATGACTCTACATGTATGAACCGATTGCAATCACAAACAGAATTAAAAATTTAAGACAAGTTTACCTTAATTCTCCCGTAGGAAGTGCGCCTGGAAGTGTTGCTGATGACGGCAACAGATCGTTTTATTATTCTTATGACAGATGGCAGAGTTTGTACTTTTTACAGGGATGGGAAAAATTCCGTCTTGAACCCACTACTACACTAAGACGCGCAAAATCGGAAGCGTATTTACTTGAATGTATGAAACCTGTTATTGATGACGGTGAACTTATTGTAGGTCAACTTGATTTTGCAACATATACAGAAGATGACGAAAAAGAGTTAGAAAGACTCAACAAAGCTTTTGTTGCAAATGCACCGAATATAGGCAGCGAAGGTAGATGCTGCCACACCTCACTTGATTTGGAGAAACTTTTAAATGTTGGTGTAAATGGTCTTATTGCAGAAATAAAAGCTGAACTCGAAAAAATAGATTTTTCGGATAATGAAAAATTTAGAGAAAGTATAGAAAAAGAAGATTTTTATAAAGGCTGCTTAATAGAACTTGAAGCATTGCTTGAATATGCTAAAAAATACAGCGAATATGCACTTGAACTTTCAAAAACCGCTGAGCCTGAAAGAGCTGCGGAATTAATTGAAATTTCCAAAATTTTAGAAAACGTGCCAGCAAATCCTGCAAAAACTTTCAGAGAAGCTTTGCAGAGTATCCATTTTTATACATTCCCGTTGATGGGGTTATATGCCTTTGGCAGACCCGACAGATATTTGCTTGAGTTTTATGAACGTGATATTAAATCGGGTATTCTTACAAAGGAACAGGCTCAGGAGTTAATTGATAATTTTTGTATGCTGTGCTCTACTTATGTATTTTCGCGTTCGGCTATAACGCTTATGGTTGGCGGCAAAGACAGTAACGGCAACTTAATTGAAAACGAACTTACATATATGTTTTTAACAGCAATAGAGCATCTAAATATGGCACTTCCCGGAATTTCGCTTTGCGTAAATAGTGATACAAGCGAAGAATTGTTGGAATATGCAGTAAGTTTTGTAGAAAAAGGGTATGGTCATCCTGCACTTTACAACGATGATGCAATTTCGGAATCTTTGCAAAAATTGGGTGTGCCAGCAAGCGATTCTCACAGTTATCTTAATACTACGTGTGCCGAAATCTCTGTAATAGGAAAAACGAATGCATGGACCACATGCCCTGTAATTAATATGGCTAAGGATTTTTCCATTTCGTTGCATAACGATAAGGAATTAACTTCAATAGAAGATGTAATTGATAATTTTATTGATGTTTTACAAACTGATGTTATTGAAGGCAATAAAAGAATGGCAAGATTACAGGCTGAACGCGAACGAAATGGTGCTGAGCCGTTAAGGGTTTCCTGCCTTATAGAAGGTTGCATTGAAAAAGGTAAGGGTATTAGCCAAGGGGCTGCTATATACAATTGGGTTATGCCCGATTTTGTTGGTTTTGCTAACGTGATTGATTCTATCTCTACAATTAATGAATTAGTATTTAAAAATAAAGAATTTACTTTGGCAGAACTTATAGAAATTCTTGATAGTAACTATGAGGGAAATGAAGCACTCAGAAGAAGAATTATCTCAAAAATTGCGCATTACGGTAATGAAGATACATTTTGTGACAATGTAGCAGTTAAAATTTCAGATGAAATTATTAAAATATGTGAAAAGCTCACCACATATCGTAATTCAAAGGTTGTTCCGGGTATGTTTTCGTACATTTTACATGCCTCCCATGGTAATCGCGCACCTGCTACACCCGATGGCAGAAAGGACAGAGACATACTTTCGGATTCGTGTGGACCTGTTCAGGGTCATGATACTAACGGACCCACTGCAATGCTCAATTCAGTAGCATCGTGGAATAATAAGGCGTTTATGGGTGGTATTATTCTTAATATAAAGTTTACAAAGCAGATTATGGAAAAGACTTCCCAAATTTGTTCTTTGGTAAGAGTTTTCTTTGAAAACGGTGGTGTTCAATTACAGATGAATTGTGTTGACAATGAAATTTTGAAGGATGCACTGGTGCATCCTGAAGACCACGGAGATCTCGTTGTGCGTGTTGGTGGGTACAGTGCTTATTTTACCAAGCTTCCGAGACACTTGCAGAACGATATTATAAACCGTAATACCTATGAGCTTTAAGGGTACCATAATGAATGATAATATTTGTGTGAATGTTTTTAACATACAAAGATTTTGCATACACGACGGTCCGGGAATAAGAACGGTTGTATTTTTAAAAGGCTGTCCGCTTTCGTGCAAATGGTGTCATAATCCCGAAAGCCAAAGCTTTAAAACTGAATTATCTTACAATTCCTCAATGTGTATAAACTGCGGTAAATGTGTTGATGTGTGTAAAAATGGTTGTCATAGTATGAAAAATAAAGCACACTTTTTTGACAGAACAAACTGTAATTTGTGTGGAAATTGCGTAGATGCTTGTGTTGGTGCTTTGGAATTGTTTGGCAGAAAAATGAATGTCGTGCAGGTTATGGAAACCGTTTTAAAAGACATCAAGTTTTATGAAAAATCGGGCGGGGGTTTAACTGTTTCGGGCGGCGAGCCAATGGCCTTTCCCGATTTTACATACGAACTTTTAAAAACTGCCAAAGAGCACAATATCCATACCTGTATAGAAACAAGCGGTTTTTGTAGTTTTACCGATGTGGAAAAGATAGCTAAATATACTGATATATTTTTATATGATTATAAGGTCTCTGACCCTCACACTCATAAAAAAATGACGGGGGTATCAAATGAGGTTATAATTGAAAATTTGAGAAAACTTGATAAACTTTCCCCAAAAATTGTTTTGCGTTGCCCAATTATCCCTGGTGTTAATGATAATGATGTGCATATAACAAGCATTGCAGAATTGGTAAACAGTTTACAAAACATAATAGAAATTAATATTTTACCTTATCATACATTCGGTAATGATAAACATGATTTATTCGGCTATCAAAAATACACAGAAATTTATAGAGTTCCCTTAAAGAACGAAGTTGAAGAAATACGGAAAAAGCTTTCAAAAATCTGCAAAAACATCAAAATAACATAAGTGAATGAAGGGAAAATCGATGAAGAGATTAGGTTTTGAAAATACCGATATACAAAAAGGCTTTTGGTACCAAAAACAAAAAATGGTAAGGGAAAATACCGTTTATGCGGTGTACAATCGTTTTGCAGAAACACACCGTTTTGATGCACTTAATTGTGATGATAACCAAACTGACTATGAACCCCATATTTATTGGGATTCCGATGTTGCCAAATGGGTTGAGGGTGTAGCGTATCTTATAAAAAAAGAGCCAAACGAGGAACTTGAAAAAATAGTAGACGGAATAATTGATTTAATTGTAAAAAACAGTGACCAAAACGGCTATTTTAACAGTTATTATCTTGCAGGTAAAAGTGAAGAACGTTTTACAAGACGTTGGAATCACGAATTATACTGCGCAGGACATCTTATAGAAGCGGCAGTAGCTTACTTTGAAGTTACAGGAAAAGACAAGTTTTTAAAGGCAATGTGCAAATTTGCTGACTACATAGAAAAGGTGTTTAAAACAGAAAAAAGCGCTGCCTTTATTACACCAGGACACCCGGAACTTGAACTTGCTTTGGTAAGACTGTACAGAACTACGGGCGAAAAAAGATATTTAGAACTTTCTAAGTATTTTATTGACGAGCACGGAAAGTATGACGAAACCGCAACCTACAATGACCGATATGAAAGAATTTATAATCAGGATGAAATGCTGCTTGCAGATAGAACCACCGCTGACGGTCATTGCGTTCGTGCATTATACCTCTTTACTGGTGTTGCTGACATTGTAAAATATTATAATGACAAACCGTTAATCGATGCCTGCAAACGCTTTTTTGAAAATATAGTTAATAAAAGAATGTATATTACAGGCGGTGTTGGTTCTACTCACATGGGTGAAGCATTTACGGTTGATTATGATTTGCCTAACAGAACGGCATACACCGAAACCTGCGCGGCAATTTCGCTCGCAATGTTTTGCGCTAAAATGCAGGAATTGGAATTAAATTCCGCTTATGCTGATACTGTTGAAAGGGTTATTTATAACGGATTTTTGTCGGGTGTTTCAATGGACGGTAAATCCTTCTTTTATGAAAATCCATTGGAAATTGACCCTATCTTTAATAATGTCAATATCTGTACAAAAGAAAAACAACATTTCCCGATTACTCAAAGAAAAGAAGTTTTCAGTTGTTCTTGCTGTCCGCCTAATATTGTAAGATTTATACCTAAAATTGCGGAATATATGTACACATATGATGACGATACTTTATATGTTCATCAGTATATAAATTCTAAAACCCAAGGTGACGGATTTGCGGTAGAACAGGAAACCGATTATCCGTCAAATGGTAAAATTATAATCAACTGCAAGGGCAATAAAAAGTATTTAGCACTTAGAATTCCTTATTGGTGCAAAAACTTCAAAATCAATGCCGAATATACTATGAAATCGGGCTATGCAGTTATTTCGTTAGAAAATACAAATCAAGTGGTTTTGGAATTGGATATGCCTATTGTGTTCGTAAGCTCCAACAGAAGAGTACACGAAAATGCGGGCAGGGTTGCTGTAATGCGCGGACCTATTGTTTACTGTGCCGAAGGTGTTGATAACGGTAATGATTTAAAGAGTGTTTATATTGATACTAATATAGCGCCAACTGTTTGTGATAAGGAATTTTTGGTCCCAAGCATTAAACTTTCCGGCTTTATGCCTTGCGAAAATAGGGCGCTATATTTCACAGATGAAAATTTCACGGAAACTTCTTTAAAACTAATACCGTACTACGCTTTTGCCAACCGTGGCGAAAGTGAAATGGTTGTATGGCTACTGAGAAAGGTTTGATTATATGAAAATAGCTTTAATTACAGGTGGAGGCAGAGGTATAGGATTTGCAACCGCAAAAAAGTTTGTGGAAAACGGCTACCGTTGTATTATAACCGACATAAACGAACAACGCTTAATAGATGCGGTAGAAAAGCTCGGCAATAAAAATTGCGGTTATGTGGTATGGGATGTATCTGATGTTCAGTATGCCTCCACTGCTATAAATAAGGCACACGAAATTTTCGGTAATATCGATGTGTTTGTAAACAATGCGGGTATTGTTACCGATGAAGATGCCAAAGGCGTAAACTTTTTAGAAAAAACTGAAAAAGCCTTTGATGATACAATTAATATTAATTTAAAGGGTGTTTTCTTCGCGCTGCAAGCACAGACCAAATATATGATAGATAATAACATTAAGGGACATATTGTTAATGTGTGTTCTGAAATGGGCTTCCGTGCTGCTAACGATGCTTACCGTATAAGCAAATGGGGAGTAAGAGGTATGACAATGGGAGTTGCTAAGGAAATTGCCAAGTACGGCATAGTTTTAAACGGTGTAGCACCGGGGCAGACCGCAACCGAAATTTTAAGACAAAAAGAGGGAGAAAGGGTGGCTAACAGGTCACCTCGCGGCTTTAGAGCAATGCCTGAAGAAATTGCAGACGCAATTTACTTTTTGTCGCAAAGCCCTAATATTATAGGTGAAATACTTGTTTCCGATGGAGGAAGCAGACTTTACTAATGAAAAAATATTGAAATTCAAACTCAGACACCTGCTCAAACTAATAAAGACGATACTAGATTCATATCGAAAACTCACTTTCGGATACTAATACATACAAATAAAAAAGGGTATAATTACCCCTTTTTTTGAAAAAGATACAAAACAACCTTATACATTTTATTAATTTAGTGCAGCAAATAAAGTTTATCACAAATAATGCTAAAATTCAAAAGTAATACCGAGTGTTGTCGAACGATCAAAAAACGAACGACGGATATTTTTTAATTATATATTATCTCTATGAAAAATCCCGAAGCGGAAAATGCCGCTTCGGGTAATTTATTTTTGGAGGTAATAAAGACTATGAAAGAAAGTAAAAAGAAATGTGAGGCTTGCTCTATTTGCGGTGAGGTTTACGAGGAAGACAGATTGAAAGAACTTGACGGAAAAAGAATATGTCCTGAATGTTTTTCAAGGGAAACTATTGTATGTTCTCACTGTGGGGATCGGATTTGGAGTGTGGATAATTCGGGTACACTTAGTATGCCGTTATGTAGCAATTGCTATGATGACCATTATACAAGCTGTATTGAGTGCGGAAGAATAATACACCGTGAGGATGCGTATTACGAAGACGGCGAAGATGAACCGCTGTGTTATCGTTGCTATGAAGATAATCGAGAACACGAATATATAGAAGACTATTATTACAAACCCGAGCCAATCTTCTATGGTATCAGCGATGAAGATATTGCCAATGATAACGCACACGTCTTTATTGATAAAGAGTTAGCCCGAGCAACCAAGGAAGCAATCGAAATGCTGGGTGAAAAGGACATCTATCATATTTTCACTCCGCTTATGCCGAACACAAGTACCCGCATTATTCTGAAAAAGCCTAAAACCGATTCCAGTATCCGAAAAGTATGGCTGCCCAAAACGGTTGCCTACATATTAAGAGAATGGAAACGGGCCCAGGACGAGCTTAGAGAATTTCTCGGCAACGAATATCAAGACTTTAATCTTGTGGTTGCCTTGCCGAACGGCAGACCTTGTGAAAACAGGATCATCGAAAAGGAATTCTTGAACTTAAAACAGAAAGCAGGTCTTCCCAACGTAGTGTTCCATTCGTTACGACATTCCAGTACCACTTACAAGCTGAAACTTAACCACGGTGATTTGAAAGCTACCCAAGGCGATACCGGTCATGCGGAAATCGATATGATTACAAAGGTGTACGCACATATTCTTGATGAAGACAGAAAGATAAATGCGCAGAAGTTTGAAAGTGCATTTTATGCCAATCCCGATTTAAGAAATGTGAAACCTCCGCAGGAAGAAACACCGGCGCCTACGATTGATTTGAACGCTCTTATTGAGCAATTACAGAACTCTCCGGAGCTTGCTAATACTTTGGCTTCGATCATAGCGCAAAAGGCTTGCTAATGGAAAATTAGCAAGAACTCGAAAATTCTTAGCAAACTCGGAAAAATCGTTCGATTCCAATTAGCAAACAAAAAAGAGGCACAGCGAACAGAAAATCCCTGTCAGTACCTTGGAACTGACGAGGATTGCCGATAAAATAAAAAACGCTGTAAACCTCGATAAATCAAGGCTTACAGCGGATTTTTTGGCGTCCCAGAAGGGATTCGAACCCCCGACACCCACCTTAGGAGGGTGGTGCTCTATCCAGCTGAGCTACTGGGACATTTGCTAATAAATATTAAGTTTTTTGCTCTATCCAGCCCCCATAGACTCGAACGACCTACTTCTTAGGAGGGGTTTATTATGTCCATTTAACTAAGGGGGCAAATATTCAGTTTATTCACAATATGCGTACCTTTATGCAGTTCTTAGCGTTAGATACACCTCACACTTAGGAGTACGATACATACATTTTTATCCGCTCCCATGCAGTTATAACAAAATCCCGGTAATCCCTTTTATTTACAAGGTTTATCGGGATTTATTTGTTATATGTTCACTTTTGGTGTTAAGTGGTTTTTTATATGTCCATTTTCGAAATTGTAGGCAGAATTGTTGGCAAATTCCAATTAAAAAGGTGACAGCACCCTGTCATACTCCAGAGTGCTGCCTAAAGGAAGTTTAGAGTGCTATCGCTGTAGCAGAGCGATTAAGGTGCGAAAATTACATGAAAAGCACCTTTGCACTCTTGCTCAAAAGGCGAGAACGTCATTCCTTTTGAGCGGTGGTATTATAACACAAAGCAAACTTTGTGGTTATAATTTATGTGTTTCTACCGTTGCGCCGACATTCTCTAATTTACATAGAATTTTCTCTGCTTCAAGTCGGGTTGCGGATTCTTTTATCACAAGGGGAAGATTTTCGGCTTTACTCATAACCGATTCAAGAGAAATGTTTAGAATCTCACCTAATTGTTTAAGCACCTTAACAGACTGTGAACCCAAATTGGTAAGGGTAACACTGAATTTTTCCGCTTCACGAAGTTCTACAGTAGCACCGATATTTTCAAATTTTTCTTTAAGACTTTCTGCCTCAGTTTTTGTTATACTCTCTTTAAGTTTAATTGGAGCATTATCCACTATTTTCTCTGAAACTTCAAGAGAAACACCAAGAGTATCGCATATAAGCAATTTTACCTCATCATCATTTGTGCCTATCTCGGTAAGTATAAAATCAAATTTTTCTCCATTGAAAATTCCAGGAAAGGCATTACCAATGGTTGATTGTGTTGTTATTTCACTCATCATTCTTGATATTAATGACATTTTTATAACCTCCTAATATTTTCAATTTGCTTTTGCAAAAATTATGTTCATAGGTTCTTTTATAGAAACACAAGCATTGATTTTCTTTTGTTTTTGCTCATAGTAATTAAAAAATACATAATCTCTCCATTTTTCAGGCACTCTGTCTGTGAGATAGTCACCATACCCACAATTTTCAGCCAATTTAATTACTTGTTTATTATCGCATAAGAATATACGCATAATGTATTTAGAATTCTTTGCTTTTTTACTTCCGCTATCTTCTGTAACAAAAAGCCATCCATTATCAATTTTTTTTATCGCATTGGCGCTATAGACACCTGATGTATGAACAAATATATTGTCCGCTTCACATCTACAATTTTTACCACTATCCAAATCAAATGAGTAAATATAGTGATTCTCTACTTCATTATAATTATTAGACTTTGATAGTATATATAATCTATTATTACAAATTAACGAATCCACAAATGTGCCATTTGATTTTGCAAAACCAATTCCAAGTTTACTACAGATTTGCTCATCTTCAATTGTAAACAATTTTTCCGTTTGTTTGGTATTAGCGTTGTACTTATATATAACATCTCTATCATTAAGTAGTATGTCATCATTAATTATTGATGCACAACCGAAACGCTCATGGTTTTCAACACTAATAATCGTTTTTTCTCTTGTATAAGTATTATATATTGTTGTAAGTGTTTCGCCGTTTTCAAATATATTCATAACAATATATTTGTCATCCATAGCAATTAAAGGTGGATAAAAATTAGGTTGCATATTGCCAGATAGTATTTCGTGCTCTTGTTTCTCAAAATCAATCAGTAGATTGCCAATTGAAGAAACACAGCAACATTTATTTTTATAAGAAATATAATCCCAAGTTTTTATATTTTTAGGTAACCAATTGATTTCTTCTTTATCGCCATTTTTAATATTAATTAGTGTATTTGAATCTTCTGTTGATATAAATATATAGTCTTTAAGATATATAATAGTATCGTTAGAGAATTTCTTGCAATCAAGAGCGAGTTGTATTGATTTTTTTACGTTTTCTTCTGAAACTTCTTCGGCATCTATTGAGTTTTCACTTTCAACTGTATCTTGTTCGAAATCGTCTTCTTCTGGAACATATCCATATTTTTCTGAAAGACCTATAGAACCAGTAAAAGAATAAAGAATTTCAACATGTTCTGCTATTGTTTGACGTTGGTGGGGATTTAAAGAAAAACTTTCTAAAAACTCATGCTGCATTTTGGTTTCGTCATAGTTATCACCATCTTGTAATATTAGATACTCTAAAATGGTTTGGTAAATTGCTTTTTGAGTATTATTATCTGTTATATTTTCAATAGCGAACAAATCCACACCGAATGGCGGCTCTTTAAGTTCTAAATATTTTAATACTGCTCTCAAATAATTCTGTTGCTCGTCTGTTGGAACTTTGTCCATAGTTAGTTTTAACAAAGCACCACTTAAAAATAGTTTTTCATTATCTTTTAAATTCTTAATATCAAAAGGTGTATAAACAGTATATAATTTAGCTAATTCCTTAGAATTTAAATATTCATATAGGGCATTGATATTTCCGTCTAGCTTTTCAATAGCATTCTTTATATCTATATTACCTGAACGCAATTCTTCAAGTATAACCTCGAGTGCTTTTTCTTGTTTTTCACCAAAAGCCTCATAAGCTTTAGCTGCATCTTTCATTCCTTTTTTATATTTTTTGTTAAACATTTTTATTCTCCTTTACAAAATCGTAATCATTTCCTACAACCAATTTATAAAATTCTTTCTGTAGAAATTCTTTTTTAATATCGTGAATAAATTTATAATCACTTACCAAACGATATAATGTTACCAACATACCTCCTACATCTAATAATTTTAAATCCTGCGTTAAAGCAGAAACCAATATATTACTTCCGGTAGCCATTAGGTTAGAATAACTAAGTATTTTTCTTGTGCGAACTTCATAAAGTGTTTTTTCGCCATCCTTATTTTCGTTATAAAATAATTGATGTATGCAGTATATTAAGTTATTTATAAAAATTGATAAACCAGCACCTTTCAACACACTCCAAGTATCAATATTCCATTTTGTAAGCATATCCTTTGCCAGATCGCTATTTAATGTAGCAATGAAAGGAACTGGTAAACCTTGAGTTGTAAACATATCTGAGCCAAAATGTATAGCCTGTCTTGCGACACTGGCTACTAATAGTTTTGTGTCAGAAGAATACTGTATTGCTTTATCAATCATGCCCACACAACCTAAAGGATAATGACGAATAATTGTCATTGTTTCCATATTAACTTGGAAAGTTTCAAAATCATGTTTTGTTAAAGAGTTTGTCATTATGTTTGCCGTCCCGAAAATCCAACCTAAAATTGGATCATGACCTAATGTTCTATACCTATGAGTACTACCCGATAAACCGATATCTTTTACATGAGAACTTAATTTAATTGCATCATACGGAACACTTTGAAATAAAATTTCATTCCATTCCGGTTTAATTAAACCTGTTACTTTACCAACCGTATTTTGCATAAAGTTATCGCCTTGTTGATGTGATTTAAGTTTATTGTCAGTTTTAAACCTTAAAGCATCATTAGGTAATAAATATTGCCTTGCACATTGTAATGCGGTACAAAGAAAGAGTAGTATTATATCTGTGGTGTTTAATTTTGTTTTCTCTTTGAAATCTTTATCTATTTTGTCAATTACATATCCTGCTTGTCCCGAAAGATTGACAACACGCAAATATTCATCGTAAACTTGAGTTAAATGAGTTTCAATATTACCTCTCATTTCTAAAGATTCATATAGTTTAACCATAGCCACATCTTTTTCTCGTTTCAATCTCTCTAATTCATTATTCAAAATCCATCCTCCTAAGAAATATTTTCCCCTTGGCTTTTCAGCCACATATCAATACCAGAGCCGAAGGTTTCGGCTTCTATGGTATAAATGCCGTTTTCTTCGCTAATGATTTTAGCGGTTGGCAGGCGGTCTAAAACCGCTTCGATTGACGGTCCACTGTATTTAAATTTAGTTTTTTGCAGTTTGCCGCCATACATAAACTGAATTCTTTTTCTGAATTCACCTTCCTCAAACCTGTTTGCATAAACGGGCGTAAAATGCTCGTTAGTAATATCAAAGTTTTTGATGCGGTCTATACGGTAAATGGTGGGATAGATATCATCGGGGTTATCGAATTCTGCTGTTTTATCAATATCGCGAATAAAGGCAACAAGATAAAAATAATATTCCGAAAAAAGCAGCCCAGCGGGTTCGATAGTTCTATTTACCGTTTCACCGTTTAATTTTTGATATTCTATTTTCATTACTCGGTTTTGCTCTACCGCCTGACCAATTTCCCACAGACCGTTTAAAATACATTTATCATGCTTTGGTGGGACATAATGTAATTGCTCATTAGCAATCAGTTTTTTAACCGCTTTTTTATTTGATTCGGGCACACAGGCATCCAACAGTTTTTCCAATATCGGCATCATTTCGTCCTTACGCATAGAACGGCTTTCCAAAAGAATTTTGCAAACCGCTAAAATTTCACTGTTGGTAAGCGTAATTCCGCTCTCATCTTCCAAACGATAACCCTTTAGTTTTCTGTCAAAAACAACTGCTTTGTCAGAGCAAACATTCATTGTATTACTAAAGAAAAAAGCTCTGATATCATCAATATCCCTCTGAATTGTGCGCTCAGTTACACCGAATTCAGAAGCTACATTTGATTTGTTAATAATCTTTCCCTCAGTCAACATTTCATACAAAGATAAAATACGGTCATATTTAGAAGTCATAATTGATTACACTTCCTTTCATATTTAAGTATATCAAGTTATAAGGACAGATTTTGTCATTCAAAATAAAAAATTATTTTTTCCCAATGACAAGAATCGTCATACTCACTGAGTATAATAAAATTGTTCGTAAGGGAATAAAAAATGCGCTCCCGAAGGAGCGCACGAAAAAGTGTATTCCTTCTCTGGACTAATGCCCTGTTGCAACACAATCTCTGCCCGTAAGGTATGAGAAAAAGAGGAAACACCTTTTACCAAGGTATTGTTCCCCTACGGACACCATATATGATTGTGTTGCAAAGTAATTATAATGTATATTACCGTCTTTGTCAATTAAACAAAAAAATACCCGAAAAAGCTATGGGTATTAATTGTATATTATCTCTATGAAAAATCCCGAAGCGGAAAATGCCGCTTCGGGTAATTTATTTTTGGAGGTAATAAAGACTATGAAAGAAAGTAAAAAGAAATGTGAGGCTTGCTCTATTTGCGG
>JAZSDM010000072.1:0-1766 GCA_045531145.1 Acutalibacteraceae bacterium
TTTTCTGCGGTTGATGAATCAGCCCTTACGGGCGAAAGCATTCCTATAGACAAAACGGTTAATGATACTGTATCTGCCGCTACCATAAATCAATCAGGCTTTTTAAAATGCGAAGCGCTGCGTGTGGGACAGGATACCGCTATTTGGCAAATCATCAAATTAGTGAGCGATGCCGCCGCAACAAAGGCGCCTATTGCAAAGATTGCCGATAAAGTATCAGGCATATTTGTCCCTATAGTGATTGTGTTAGCGCTAATTACCACTGCCGTTTGGCTTTTAATCGGTCAAACAGTTGGTTTTGCGCTTACGCGCGGAATTTCGGTTTTGGTTATTAGCTGTCCTTGTGCTTTAGGTCTTGCAACCCCTGTGGCAATTATGGTCTCAAGCGGTAAAGCCGCCAAAAACGGTATTTTATTCAAAAACGCAGTTTCAATTGAAGAATCGGGAAAAATAAATGTAATAGCGCTTGATAAAACAGGAACTATTACCGAAGGAAAACCTACCGTTACCGATATTTTACCCTACGGTATTGAAAGCGATGAATTATTAAAATTAGCCGTCAGTTTAGAACAAAAAAGCGAACACCCATTATCAAAAGCAATTATAAGTGAAGGTCAAAAACAATCTATCACTCCTTTAGATGTTACCGATTTTAAAGCAGTAGCAGGCAACGGACTTACCGCCGTTTTAAACGGTAGTAAATTAAAAGGCGGAAACGCTTCTTATATAAGCGAAACAACCCAAATTCCAAACGGTATTAAACTTAAAGCAGATGAGCTTAGCTTACAGGGTAAAACTCCCCTATTCTTTGCAAAGGATAACACCCTATGCGGAATTATTGCCGTTGCGGATACAATCAAGCCCGATAGTGAGGACGCTATTAAACAACTTAAAAAATTAGGTATTTATACCGTAATGCTTACGGGCGATAATAAGAATACCGCAAACGCAATTGCAAAGCAAATCGGTACCCAAGAGGTTATTGCCGAAGTTTTACCTGATGAAAAACAAGCAGTAATTGAAAAATTAAAAGCAAAAGGCAAGGTTGCAATGGTTGGCGACGGTATAAACGATGCCCCCGCCCTTACCTGCGCCGATGTAGGTATTGCGATTGGAGCAGGTACCGATGTTGCGATAGATGCCGCAGATATTGTTCTTGTTAAAAGCAGTCTTTCTTGCCTTGTAAGTGCAATCAAACTAAGCCGAAGCACTTTAAAGGTTATACATCAAAATCTGTTTTGGGCATTTTTCTATAACGTTATCGGTATTCCGTTAGCGGCAGGTGTATTTATAAATTTACTTGGTTGGCAATTAAACCCAATGTTCGGCGCCGCCGCTATGAGTTTATCTTCATTCTGTGTTGTATCAAACGCTTTAAGAATTAACTTAATAAAATTATCCAATAAAAAGGAGAAAATAAAAATGAAAAAGACATTAAAAATCGAAGGTATGATGTGTATGCACTGCTCAAGCAGAGTCAAAAGCGCACTTGAAGAATTACCGCAAGTGGATTTTGCTGATGTGAGCCACGAAAATGATACCGCAACCATAACACTTAACACCGAAACCGACAATGCACTTTTAAAAGAAACTGTTGAAAAGCAAGGTTATAAAGTTTTGAAAATAAATTAATAATATTTTTTACGGAACGATGTAAACATCGTCCCGTACATATAAAAAAGACACCTGAAATCAGGTGTCTTTTTTGTTGGTTTATTCGTAAAGCCAGGAAACTTCGTCAAGTGCTAAGTACTTACAGCGGTTTA
>JAZSDM010000133.1:0-20217 GCA_045531145.1 Acutalibacteraceae bacterium
TGTTTCTGCCATATTAATACCCCAAAATTAAAAAAGTGCGCAGCATGAGCCACGCACCGAAAAATACATAACTCCGCTTGTTGCGACACAAGTTTGACCAATCCCAAGGAATGCCAAAACAGAGAATGTATTTTTACCAAAATAAAAATACACCCTTGGTTTATTGGTCTATATTTACTTGTGTCGCAAAATTATTTTACCACCATTTAACAAAAAAATCAAGGTATATTAACATATATTGTAGGGGAGGGTAGACTCCCTCACAGTGTGAGGGAGATGTCACGAAGTGACAGAGGGAGACGGCCACCGTAAGTGGTCTGCGCCCTCCCGAATCATTACAAAATCAAAACGGGAGGGGGAACCCCTCCCCTACGGAATGGTAATTAAATTTACACCAGGTTATATCTTGAATTCACAATCCCTTCGTCTTTTGCTTCGCAAAATCCACCTCCCTTTACACAAGGGAGGCAACGGACTACATAATAAAATTTTTATTTCTAAAAACAAAACCGACCTTTAAAAAAGGTCGGTTTTTAATTACGAATTACGCATTACGAATTACGAATTAATTTAATTGTCGCGTTTTTTAAAACCGCGGCGGTTGTCTCGTCTGGGTTTGCGCTCGGTTTGTTCGTCGGCATCGTCTTCAACAACTGCGCCGTTTACTTCAACCAAAGCATCTCTTCTTGAAAGGTTAATTCTGCCTTGGTCGTCGATTTCGGTAACCTTAACAATAACCTGGTCGCCAACGTTTACAACGTCTTCAACCTTTTCAACACGTTTAACATCAAGTTTAGAAATATGAACTAAGCCCTCTTTACCTGGTGCGATTTCAACAAAAGCGCCAAAGGTCATAAGTCTTGTTACTTTACCGCTGTAAATACCGCCGATTTCGGGGTCATTAGCAATAAGTTCGATAATAGCAACAGCTTGTTTAGCCTTTTCAATATCAAGACCCGAAACATAAACTCTGCCGTCTTCTTCGATATTGATTGTACAGTCACACTGTTCTTGGATAGACTGAATAACCTTACCTTGCTTACCGATAACATCACCGATTTTTTCAGGATTGATTGTAATAGTAAGCATTTTAGGAGCATATTTTGAAAGTTCAGCACGGGGTTCGGGAATACATTTAAGCATAACTTCATCAAGAATGTGCATTCTTGCCTTGTTTGTCTTTTCAAATGCTTCCTTAATAATAGCAGGTGTTAAACCGTGAACCTTTAAGTCCATCTGAATAGCGGTGATACCCTTGTGAGTACCTGCAACTTTAAAGTCCATATCGCCATAGAAGTCTTCAAGACCTTGAATGTCTACCATAGTCATAAAGTCACCGTAAACACCGTCGTCACCTGTGATAAGACCGCAAGAAATACCAGCAACAGGAGCTTTAAGCGGAACACCTGCAGCCATAAGAGCCAAGGTTGAACCACAAATAGAACCCTGTGAAGTAGAGCCGTTTGAAGAAAGAACTTCACTTACTACACGGATAGCGTAGGGGAATTCATCAACCGACGGAATAACAGGAACCAAAGCCTTTTCGGCCAAAGCGCCGTGACCGATTTCACGTCTTCCTGGACCTCTTGACGGTTTAGTTTCGCCAACAGAATAAGAGGGGAAGTTATAGTGATGGATATATCTCTTAGAAACTTCTTCATCAAGTCCGTCAAGTTTCTGTGCTTCCGAAACGGGAGCCAAAGTAGCAATTGAAAGAACCTGAGTTTGTCCGCGGGTAAACATACCCGAGCCGTGAACACGGGGGAGCAAGTCCACCTTAGCATCAAGCGGGCGGATTTCATCAATGCCGCGGCCGTCTACACGCTTTCTTTCGTCCTTAAGCCAAGCACGAACAACGTGTTTTTGAACAAGGTACATAATTTCATCAAGTTTAGCTTCGTTTCCTTCGAAACGTTCATCAAACTTTTCGTGAACTGCATTATATATGGGAAGAAGCGCAGCATCGCGTACCAACTTATCGTCAGTATCAAGTGCTTTTTTAACATCTTCTATGCAGAAATTTTCGATTTCTTCCATAATAGCAGGGTCGGGATCGTTAGACTGGAACTCAAACTTAGGCTTGCCGATTTCAGCAACAATGCCGTTGATGAATTTAACAACTTCCTTATTAACTTCGTGACCTGCCATAATGCAGTCAAACATTAAGTCGTCAGGAATTTCGTTACCGCCTGCTTCAATCATAGCAACCAAATCTTCGGTAGAAGAAACGGTTAAAGTAAGGTCGGTTTTTGCGCGTTGTTCTAAATTGGGGTTGATAACGATTTCACCGTCAACAAGACCCACGTTTACGCTTGAAATAGGACCTGCCCACGGAATATCCGAAATAGCGATTGCTGTTGATACACCGATTGCTGCGGCAACTTCGGGTGAACAGTCAGGGTCAACCGACATAACAGTTGCAACAACCGAACAGTCATTACGCATATCCTTAGGGAACAATGGGCGGATAGGACGGTCGATACAGCGAGATGCCAAAACAGCCTTATCGGTCGCTTTACCTTCACGACGGGTGAAAGAGCCGGGGAAACGGCCTACCGAATACATTTTTTCTTCATAGTCAACTGAAAGGGGGAAGAAATCCACACCTTCACGGGGTTTAGCAGAGGCAGTAACGGTACAAAGTACGCTTGTTTCGCCGTAAGAAGCCATAACTGCTGCGTTTGCAAGACCTGCCATCATACCGGTTTCAAGTTTTAACGGTCTGCCGGCTAATGTGGTTTCATAAACTTTGTAGTTTTCAAACATTTTTTAATCTCCTTTAATTATATTTTTCGAGATTCTCGGTTAGCAATAAATTCAACATCTATTATACATAGGTGCTCAATTTACCGCTAAATCACGAAAATCTCTTTTTGGTTTTAAAAATGGCAATAAGGCAGACCGCCATTTTTGCAGCCTGCCTTTTGTGAACAAATTACTTACGAAGACCGAGACGCTTAACGATTGAACGGTATCTTTCGATATCATTCTTCATAAGGTAAGCGAGAAGGTTTCTTCTGTGACCAACCATTTTAAGAAGACCACGGTAAGAATGCTTATCCTTCGGGTGAGTCTTAAGGTGGGCATTGAGTTCGTTGATTCTTGTAGTAAGAAGAGCAATTTGAACTTCAGGCGAACCTGTATCACCTTCGTGGACAGCATATTCAGTCATAATCTGTTGCTTTAATTCCTTAGTCATTGTTTTCACTCCTTTTAATAATTCATTCCGTAAACCAAGCAATAGGTCGTGAGTGTTCCCGTTCGGGCAGACACCTGAAGCATAGTATACGGTTGCCGTAAGATTATATCACAACAACTTCCAAATGTAAAGCATTTTTTTGACAACTTGCAAAATTAGTTAAAATATAGTATTATTGTTTTGAGGTGAATTTAATGCTCCTTAAAGAAAAAGTACTTTCTTTGTTTGGTAAAATTAAAGACGGCAGCAAACTCTGGCTATTAAACCAAAACAACGAATACCCCAGAGTTATTATGCTTGATGTTATTATGGCTTTACTGCCTGCATGCATATTCGGGTGTATACTTTTTGGATTTAAAGCCTTTTTAGTGCTTGCAGTTTCCTGCGCATCGGCAGTTTTGGCAGAGTTTTTGTGGAATCTTTTTTCAAAAAAGCCCCAAACAGTAGGTGACCTTTCGGCCTTAGTAACAGGTTTGCTGTTTGGAATGTGCTTGCCTGACAGTATTCCTTTATGGATTGTTCCTATAGGCAGTGTTTTTGCAATTATAGTTGTAAAACAGTTGTTGGGCGGTATTGGTTACAACCTTACTAACCCCGCAGTTACAAGTATTATTTTGCTTAAATTCTGTTTCCCGAAATTAATGACCGCCTATCACTTGCCGTTTTACCACACAGCAAGTAAAACGGTTGATTATTCCTTTAGTGATTTATTTTTCGGTCTGCACTCGGGTTCTATCGGCGAAACCGCATCTTTCTTACTTATTGTAGGCGGAATTTACTTAATTATAAGAAAAATTATTTCCCCCATAATTCCGCTTACCTTTATAGGCAGTGTTGCATTTTTAAGTTTACTTTTTTCCGAACATTTATTATACGATATTTTAGGCGGAACACTGATACTCGGCGCTTTCTTTATGGCAACCGATTACACCACTTCGCCGACAACCAAATCAGGCAAAGTGATTTTCGGTTTAGGATGCGGAATTTTCTCCTTTTTAATACACATAATTTTTAAAGGATACGACGGGGTCATACTCGCAATACTAATTATGAACATACTGCTTGCGTTATATAACCGTTTCTCGCTTGTAAAATACAAAGACCCGATAGTTGCAAAGGTTTTAGAAATTTACGGTAAAATCAAAAATTTTGTTTTAGAAAAAATCAAACCGCTTTTGGTGAAAATGATAAACAGACTCAGGAAATCCTGAGTCTGTTCTTTTGTATTAAGAAAACCACTTGCTTAGCGAGTGGTCCCGTGAAGACTTTTGCCGATAAACAAAGGCTCCCTTGTGTAAAGGGAGCTGGCAAAACCATAGGTTTTGACTGAGGGATTGTTATTAGGAATACAATCCTCCCGACTTCGCTAACGCTCAGCCACCCTCCTTTACACAAGGAGGGCCTTGCCAAATTTTCGGCAGCAGCGCAAGTTTGCAAGTGTAAGATTATTCGGTGAGCTTACAGCCGCAGAGCAACCTCCCGGCTTAGCCGGTAGTAAAGATTTTATCCGCAAAATTTAGTTGAAATCCGCTTATAGCAGTCTTTGGGGGAATAATCCCATTCGGTAATTGGCGACTGGGTTTCAAAATATTTTATTTCGGGTGAATATGAGCCTTGAAAACTGTCAATAATAATTAATTTAATCTTCATTTTATCCCGCAAAATACTTTTAATATAAACACTTGCCTGCTGACCGACTTTTACGCCCTCTTTAGGTTCGGCAAGACCTGCAAGGTTAGGGGTTATTTCAACAAAAACGCCATAATCTTCAACACTTCGGATTACGCCTGTAACGGTTTGCCCAGGCGAAAAGTTTTGGGCATTTTCTTCCCAGGTGCCTAAAAGTTCTTTATGTGATAAAGTGATTTTACCGTCATCGGCTATATTTTTTATAATTACCTTTATGTCATCACCCACTTGAAAGCGGTCTTTTGGGTGGGAAATTCGTGAAACCGAAATTGCATCAATAGGAAGCAGGGCAATATTTCCGCAACCGATATCACAAAAAGCACCGAAAGATTCAAGATGTGTTACCCTTGCATCTATTATTTCACCTATTGCACGCGAATTAAGTATATATTGTCTGCAAACTTCCTGCGCTTTTTTACGCGACAAAACTGCGTAAGTTTCGCCTTTTTCATTGGTTTTAAATTCTTTTACAACAAAACACACCGTTCTTCCCACGCGGGAGATAAGCGCTATATCTCGTGTAGAGCCGTCGTCAATGCCAACCGCTCCCTCGTTTCTTGGTATGATTCCTTTCATACAGCCTAAGTTTACAATTAAATTGTGGTCAGTATCACACATTATAACCGGCGCTTCCAATACAGCCTCGCGCACAATGGCATTGGCAAGCATAGCTACGGATGCCATACTTCTTTTATTTTCTTGTGCCTGATAAAGTTTTCCTTCGGGGTAAAAACCGTTCATTATTCTTATCACCTTTCATTTTTACATCGTTTAATAAAAGTATATTATAAATAAAATGAAAAAATGATAGAATATTGTCTTTAATATTAAAAAATTTTAAAAAGAAAAACTGCTCGGGCATCAAAGACACCTGAGCAGTTTAGATTTATGGGGATATTACATTGTACCGAAAACAAACTTGCAAACGAAAAGCAAAGCAATAATTGTTACAGCAATGTCCTTTTTCTTGAATTTGCCCGAGAACAAAGCAATAAGAGTGTAAGCAATAGCGCCTATGCCGATACCGTTTGCGATTGAATAGGTAAGGGGCATCATAATAAGAACAAGGAAAGCGGGAACTGCGTTCTGCATATCGCTCATATCAACTTTTGCAAAGTTCTTGAGCATCAATACACCAACATAAATAAGTGCGGGCGCGGTAGCTGCTGCAGGAATAACACTTGCAACAGGTGACAAGAAAAGACAAAGAATAAAGCAGATGGAAGTTACCAAACTTGCAAGACCGGTTCTGCCGCCGGCAGCAACACCTGCTGAGCATTCAACGAATGTTGTACATGTTGATGTACCGCAAACAGCACCTGCAACAGTAGCAACAGAGTCACAAGCCATAGATTTGTCGATATCAACGGGGTCACCGTTTTCGTCAAGCATATCTGCTTCGGAAGCAGCGCCGTAAAGTGTGCCGATGGTATCGAACATATCAACCAAGCAGAATACAACGATAAGCATAATTACAGAGAAAATGCTACCGATGGTTGTACCGTCAAAAGCGTTCTTCCAAGATTCAGCCTGGAACACACCTGTGATACCAATGGCAGCAAAATCTTTAAAGGTTTGACCGATTTGGCCAAGGTCAAAGGTGGGGAGTTGCCAGGTAGCAAGGTAGTAAATAACGGTAGTAGCAAGGATACCGATAAGCACAGAACCTTTAACATTAAGTTTTGCAAGAATTGCAATAATGATAAAGCCAACAAGAGCAATAATAGGAGCGGCAAGGTCTTTCCAAGCAACACCGTTAATTTTTACAAACTGAACGAGTGTGTACTGGTTAGCCTGAATAATGCCAACATTTTGGAAACCGATGAATGCAATAAACAAGCCGATACCTGCGGGTATTGCTTTTTTCATACATTCAGGCATTGCTTTTGCAATGTAAGCGCGAGCGCCCGTAGCAGACAAAATCAAGAAAATAATACCTGAAATAAGGATTATTACAAGACCAGCCTGATAACCCTTGATTGCATCGCCGCCACTGATAATTTGAGGCAAAATAAACGATGTAAAGAAGAATGAGTTAAGTCCCATTCCGCAAGCTTGCGCAAATGGCAATTTTGCATACAATGCGTAAAGCATTGTTCCGATTACTGCGGCAAGAATTGAAGCAATATATACCGCATTCCAAATTTGGGGCACGCCTGGTACGTCAAAACTGAAACCAACGATTTGGTTAGGGTTTACAACTACAATGTAAGCCATTGCAAAGAAGGTCGTTAAACCTGCGATGATTTCGGTCCTGACATTTGAACCGCGTTCTTTGATTTTAAAGAACTTATCCATTTTTATCCTCTCCCTTTTTTAATTTTTAGGACAAGTATATTCTACCACATTTTGTGTATTTTTCAAGTGTTTTATACAAAATATCGCAAAAAAATTACGGCATTCTTAAAAAATGCCGTAATATCGAAACATATATTTATTTTGAAGTTATAAATTCAAGCAAACCTTTGCAACCCTCGTCAGTATCACGCTCGGTTGCAGAAAAGTCCCCCGTATACCAAGGGTCTGCAACATCACGCGGATTTTCGGTGTAATCAAGCAGTTTAGAGACTTTGCAAAAATCTTTTTCTAAAAGTATTCTTTTTATATTGCTGACATTGTAACTGTCCATACAAACTATGTAATCGAATTTGTCGCCGTCCAAAGAAGTGACACGGCGCGCGCGCTTTAAACTGCAATCAATACCGCGTTTTTCGAGTGCCCTTTTAGCAGGCGGATAAACCGGATTGCCGATTTCCTCAGTCGAAGTTGCGGCAGATTCAATATAAAACTGCTGTGAAAGGCCTTTTCTTTCAACCAATTCTTTCATAATAAATTCCGCCATAGGACTGCGGCAAATATTACCGTGGCAGACGAATAATATTTTTGTCATAAAACAACCTCTCTTTCATGTAGATATTATATCACAGTTACACACACACTTCAACTTTGCACTATTCCTTGACTTATTGATAAATTTAATCTATAATTCCATTAAAGAAATAACTTTTTCAGGGGCGAAAAAGATGCAATTACATAAAAAGAAAATGATAGCACCGATTGTGGTTACAGTTATTATTGTACTTTATTTTGTTGTTTACTTCTCTTTACTGATATACGTGCTTGATGGGATATGGAAACTTTTATTAGGTATTATTCCTCTATTTTTCGCGGTAGTAATGGTTAAAGTTTGCATAGAAAGAATTGCTGAAATAAAGAAAGGTGAAGAAGATGATATTAGTAAATACTGATTACATTAGCGGAAAAGAACTTGAAACTTTAAGTATTGTTAAAGGAAGTACCATTCACTCAAAGCACTTAGGAAAAGACATTGCCCAAAGTTTTAAAACCTTAGTGGGTGGAGAGTTAAAATCGTATAACGAAATGATGAACGAAGCAAGAGCCATTGCGACAAAGCGAATGGTTGCCGAAGCAGAAAAACTTGGCGCTGATGCTATTATAAATATCCGCTATGCCTCTGCCGCAGTTATGCAAGGTGCTGCTGAAGTAATTGTTTACGGTACTGCAGTTAAATTTACAGAAAAATAATTTCAAAAAACAGTATAGCCGTCTCCACTTAAGGAGATGGCTATTTTTTATTAATTCTATTTTCTGGTTATTACACTTTTTCCGTCAAGCAAGGCAAGTCCTGCCCCCACACCAAAACTGCCGCCTTTCTCTATATAGTTTATAAAGTTTCTTTGCATTGTTGTTTCTTTGGGCAGTTTTTTAACATCCCCATCAAAATGCATACTAAAAACCCGCCACGCATCCTTAAATTTTTCAGTTTCTTCGGTTTTGATTATTTCATAATTTCTCATAAAATCTGCCGTGTTGAATGTTTCCCCAAACACCGATTTATAAGGGGGATACAAAAGCCACGATTGGCAGGTGACAGGCAAAATTCCGCCTGAAACTCTGTCTTTAAAAAATTCGTAAGCCATTTTAAAAGATTGTTCGCACATTTCAGGTTTAAGCGGTCCTGCAGATGGGATATGGCAAGCAAGGACAAAATCACCTTTTTTAACGGTATATCCGTTTACGGTTGTATCCTCATGCTCAAATTCAGCAACATTAAATTGCAGTCTTCCAAAAGCAAATCGGCGCATATCCAAAAATCTTTCATACCAAAAGATTGGCTCTATTCCAAAAATACCGTCAACCCTTTTAGTTTCATCAAGTTTATACTTAAGGTCTTTCATAGAGTTTATAAAAATCTCTTGGCTTATAGATTGTTTGTTATATTTTTCAAGCAAAAAGGGCATACATTCAATCACAAAAAGTGCATTAATTGTGTACTTGTGAAGTTTTTCGCTTATCTGCAGATGCGCTTTTTCAACCGCATCAGCAAAAGAAATTTCGCATTGCATATACTTCTTTGCTAAATCGAAAAGTTTATCCCCGATTATCGCTTTATATTGTAAATATTTTTCCTGCTGTTCAGCGCTTAATCCAATCTCAGTAAGTATATTTGCAACCAATATTCCAGCACACTCCTCAAAACAATTTTAAATATTATAACATACCCACACCAAAAATCAAGACAAACAAAACCGTTGATTTGCTTGAAAAAATGTGGTAAAATTTCAAAAAAACAAAGGATTATTATAATGAATAACAGAAAAATCAATATTGAATTTATAAGAGTTATTGCCATTATAATGACAATAATGATACATGTTTCAAATATTTATATCTATGCTTTTGACGAAATTAGCAACGGATATTTTTTAATATCCGTAATATATAATTCACTGTCAAGACTCTGTGTTCCGCTGTTTTTTATGATTAGCGGCGCACTTATTATAAACAAAGAATATTCACGAAAAAAATATTTTCAAAAAATAATAAAATTTGTTTTATTGCTGATTTTTTGGAGCCTATTTTACTACATTCAAAAAAACGGGTTTTCTTTCGAAAATATAGGCGATGTTTTAGTCAATTCTTTTTTTAATGCCGAAATGACTTCACGGCATTTATGGTATATGTACGCTTTAATCAGTGTGTATATTGCTTTGCCGTTTGTACAGAATATGTGTAAAAATCTGTCGAAAGAACTCGAAAATCTATTTTTGATACTTTGGATAGTATTATCGGGCATAAGCGTTATTGTGCTGCCCCTCGCAAGATATATAACCAAGAGCAATATAGGTGTTGACTATCCCATTCCGATTATAAATGCAGCATATTATTTGGGTTATTTTGTTTGCGGGCATATACTTTACAAAAGATTTGAAAATATTAAATTAGATAAGCAAAAAAATATAATTTGTATTCTGGTTTACAGCGTATGCACATTTATTACCGCATTTTTCACCTATTTTATTTCAACCAAAGCAGACAGATTTTTCGATGCTTTTACTTGGTATAAAAGTATATTTACTATACTTGCTACTATTGCAATATTTTTACTTATTGTTGCAAATAAAGACTTCTTTAAAAGTGAATTCATACTTAAAATATCGCAACACACTTTCGGGATTTATCTTACCCACATTTTCTTTTTTAACATAATGAAAAAATGTTTTGATATTACCCTTTGCAACCCTATTATTGCGGTACCTATAGCAACAATTTCCCTTTATATAATTTCGCTGATAAGTTGTATGCTTTTGTCAAAAATACCTTATGTTAAAAAACTTATATCTTAATTTTTTTACAAGACATTATAACAAAAACCGACAAGTTTCGACTTGTCGGTTTTTTGACCGTAAAGCGTTTTTTAAAGCCACCAAAAGCAAAAGAGACTGCCAAAATGACAGTCTCTCTCGCTGAAAGGTTATAAAAGTATGAAACTTGTTATTTAATTTCGGGTAAACTTGCAGCCGCAATAGACTGACCTACGCGACGGCTTGATTCGTCGGGAATGTGTAATTCGCATTTTTTTGCAAGTTCGGGGAACTCGTTTTCAAGCACCTCGTTTGCACGGTTAAGAATAATTACACCGCCTTCACCCGAGGTAACACGTCCCATAATAAGCACATGCTTAATGTCATAGAAAAGACTGTAATAAGCAATTGCATAACCAAAATAAACGCCTATGGTGTCATAAATAGCGGCGGCACGCGGGTCATTTTTTTCCATAAGACCTTGCACAACCTTAAGTTTTTCTGCGGGGGATAATGCTTCATCAAGTTCAATTCCTGCGGCAGGAGCCAACTTGATTACGCCGTCTTGTGAAAAATATTTAACACCGCAACCAATATCGCCCGACCATTCGTCAACCATTGCATCCTTAGAATAATCAACCGGTGCGAAAGCCAATTCGTTAAGCCAACCTGTAATATTGCCTGAGCCGTCAACATAACCGCCTGCTTCACTTGTACCCATTGCAATACCTAAAACCGAATCGTCGTTAAGGTCCATAGCGCCTGCCAAAGCGGTAACGTCACCGTCATTAGCAACCTCAAGCGGAACATTTTCGCCAAACTCTTTAGCAATGTCTATATACATATTCTTTACTCTTTTTTCAAAGTCTTCCTTAGAAACCTTTAAGAAGAGTGAAGCCACCATTATGCGATTATCAACATAAACACCTGCGGAAGATACGCCAATTGCATCAACCCTTGGTAAATGCTCTGCGGCGGATTTCATAGCAGATAGAATTCCGTCGTACTGATACTGTGGGTCGGAATTGATTTTAGGGAACCAAACAACCTCTTCGGAATATACGCTTTCGCCGTTTATAACAGCGCTTACCTTACGGTCGGAGCCACCCGCATCAAAACCGATACGGCAACCGTCTAAATGACGGCCGATAGGTGTGGCAGACTCATTCGTTACAGGTGCTTCGCTAATCGGTTTCCAAACGCATTCAAAAGGTTTTTCATAAACCCCCGCCATAAAATCGTTATCAAATGCGCGTGCACCGTCGGGCGCATAAGCCTTGGCAACACCCTCATATATAAGTTTTGAGCCGGCAATTATAATTTTATAACCGCCCTTTACCCAAAGCAAAGTTTTTACAATACGCTCAACTACTCGAAGATTTTCTTCATCGTGACCTGTATTGTCGGGAAAACAGTCATTTCAAAGGTAGAAACAAATCCGTTATTGCGTTCAATACCTATTACTAATTTTTCACCGTTTGCCTCTTTTGCTCTTTTAACAAAATCGTTAAAGACCAAAATCATAGGCTGAAAAGATTTATCTAATTTTGCTTCAAATTTAGGCTTCATATTTAACCTTGCCTCCTATAATTGTTTTCATAATATTAAAGTTACTGTCTGTGATAATAATATCCGCATCCTTACCTGCTTCAAGTGAACCTTTGCGGTCATCCACGCCAATCGCTTTTGCAGGGTTAAGACTTGCCGCATTAACAGCCGCCCAAAGAGGCATATTCGAATTGTTGTAAACATTCTTAACGGCATTATCAAGAGTTAAAACACTTCCTGCAATTGTGCCGTCCTCCAACACACATTTTATACCGTTTACAATAATTTTTTGTCCGCCTAATGTATACTCACCGTCAGGCATACCGCCCGCACGGGTACAGTCGGTAATAAGCACCAACCTGTCGCCCTTGATTTTTGCAACAAGTTCAAAGAGCCCCTTATGTATATGGAAAGTGTCGCAAATAAGTTCGGTGTAAACATCGCGCAGTAATGCCGCTCCCACAACACCGGGGTTACGGTGATGCAAGGGTGTCTGAACGTTAAAAAGGTGGGTTATATGGGTAGCGCCCGCATCAATACCTGCAAGTGCTTCTTCAAAAGAAGCATCGGTATGACCGATTGAAACCTTTACATCAGAGGCTTCGCGGATTTTCTTAATACCATCAATACCGCCCTCCATTTCGGGCGCAACGGTTGCAAGCGAAATAATATCGGCATTATCAATAACAAACTGCGCATCAAGCGGTTTTATATGGATTTCGGCTTGCGCGCCTTTTTTCTTCGGATTAATAAAAGGACCTTCCAAATGCACGCCCAAAATTTCGGCGCCGTCCCAATCCTTGCTTTCATTCTTCAAAGAGCGTACCACACCGAGTGCGGTATTAATTTCCTCCATACTTACGGTCATAGTGGTAGGACACCAAGAGGTTACACCGTTTTTCATAATACCGTTAGCCATTTTTTTATTCCTTCGGCACTACCGTCGGACGCATCCTCACCCAAAAAACCGTGAATATGAACGTCCACAAGCCCTGGGGCTACAAAACCGCCATTAACATCTATTATTTCGGCATCAGCAGGGATTTGCTCTTTTGCGGTTATTCCGCAAATTTTACTGTCAAAAGCCAGAGCACAATCCTCAACTATTCCGTCCTTTAAAATTATACTTCCGTTTACAATATATTTCATCTAAAACCCTCCTTTGTAAACTTTGGTTTACATTAAAATCAAATTTTCTGTAAACCTTTATTTACATTATATCACTCGAACGGAAATTTAAAGTGTTTTTTCAATTTTTAAGAAAAATTTACTATTTTTCTAAACCCGTTTTGTTCGAACGCCTACATATTATTTATATTTCGTCGACAAAGCAGACACCAAAATCATTCATTATTTATTGAAAATCCTGTCGGACGAATAATACAAAACAAAAAACTGACAGCAGACACTGTCAGTTTTTTTATTTTATTTACAATATTAAATCACAAACTGCAAAACACAGAATGCTACATAAATCCCAAGTAATACAATACCCTGCCAACGCGATAATTTTTCTTTAATAAGTGTAGGAACAGTGAGAATAAGCATTACAACCAACATTACAGGTATATCCAAAACCAAGGAAGAATTTATACCGCCGATAAGTCCCGAAACAGGCACGTCAAACGGATTAAGTGTTATAGCCGCGCCGCTTACAAGCACAAGATTAAACAGGTTTGCGCCTATAATATTGCCAAGCGAAAGTGAACCGTGACCTTTAGCAAGAGCGGTTATTGCTGTTACAAGCTCTGGCAAGGATGTGCCCAAAGCCACAATGGTAAGACCGATAACCTTTTCGGAAACGCCGAATTTCTCAGCAATAATAATGGCATTATCAACAAGCAAGTCCGCACCGACTGCAATAAGTATTGCGCCTAAAACCAATAAAAAGATATCCTTTAAAAGACTGTCTTTCGTGCCTTTTTCTTCAGATTCTACCACATGGTCTTCACCGCTTACAAGTTCCATTTCCGTTTCGGTTTCAATTGTTCCCAATTCGGTTGCAGTATTCTTCATACGCAATACGGTAGAAACCATATAAACCGCAAACACCAAAAGCAAGATAATACCAATCAGGCGCGAGAAAGTGCCGAACACATAAGACACAAGGCAGTAAATTGCGGCTGCCGAGAAGAAAAACGCAACCGGAAGTATCATACTTTTTCTTGCCGCAGCACCGGGTTTAATGGCAATGGTTAACGCCGCAATCAAAGATGTATTACAAATAATCGAGCCAATCGCATTACCGTAAGCGATAGAGCCGCTGCCCTGAAGCGCCGCACCTGCCGAAACCATAACTTCGGGAAGTGTTGTTCCGATTGAAACAACCGTAGCACCAATCAAAATTTCGGGCAGATGAAAACGTCTTGCAATGCCTGTAGCGCCATCAACAAACCAATCTCCGCCCTTAATCAACAGAACAAAGCCTATTGCTAATAAAATAATCGGAATTATCATTGTTCACACCTCATTTTCCAAACAAATATAAACCCCCGCACCTATAGATACGGGGATATTTGGCTGGGGAATAGGGATTCGAACCCCAACAAACAGAGTCAGAGTCTGTCGTGCTACCGTTACACAATTCCCCAAAATTTTGTAACAAAAATATTATAACCGATTTTTCGATTATGTCAAGTGATAAAATATAATTTTTTCTTGAACTTGTAATAATTATGTGTTAGTATATAGACACTCGGGGGTATAGCTCAGCTGGGAGAGCGCTTGAATGGCATTCAAGAGGTCAGCGGTTCGATCCCGCTTATCTCCACCAAAACACAAACCCTGTCGACTTATGTCGGCAGGGCTTTTATTTTACAAATTCTCTAAAAATCTTCTTAATTTATATGCTATTACTTCGTACCCTGCATCACTTGGGTGAAGTCCGTCAGGCAGATATTTTTCCTTTATTTCGGGAATTGCGGGCTGTAAACCGCTTGTGGCATACAAATCAAGTACAGGAAGCGAATAATATTCGGCAACTTCCCTTATTATATTTACATAATTTTTAAGTGAACACGCCTTAGCGTCTTGGTAGGGTGCAGGCACTTTATTTTCGTTTTCTCTATGTAAAGGAGTCATAATAACAATCGGTTTGCCGAGATATTTCTTTATAAGTCCGCTGAAAAGATAGTGACAAGCGCCGTAAAAAGTATCGTTTGTGCGGTCTTCAAATTTACCCACAGGCGCATCGCCGTGTCCGAAGTCATTGGTTCCGCCGAAAACAACCACCAAATCGGCATCGTCATCCATTTTTTGAAATCTTTCACCAAAAGAATTTACATCAACATAATCATCCAATTGTCTTATAGGGGAACCCTTTTGCAAAGCAAGTCTTGTGCCTGAAATTCCGTAATTCCGAGCCTCTGCCAAACCGCATTGTTCTTTAAGAAGCGCGTGATATACCTTGTCGGGACCGCTTGCGCCCACACCTTGCGTTATACTGTCGCCCAAAAAATTAATCTTCAAACCTTTTAATTCCATTAATATTACTCCTTGATGCTTTTTTAAAATTATATCATTAAACCTCAAAAAAATCAACCGCGAATTGATTTTCTTGAGATATTGTGATATATTCTTTTTGGAGATGATTTTGTGTTTAGTGTTATTTTTGATATGGACGGTACGCTTTTAGACACACAGCGTATTTGTATTCCCGCTTGGGATTATGCAGGCGAAAAACAAGGCTTTAAAGATATTGGCAGTCACATACCAAACGTTTGCGGTATGAACCAAAACGGTTGGACCAATTATTTAAAAACCAATTTTAAAGGTCTTGATACCGATGTTTTTACCGGGCACGCGCGCCAATATATTTTAGACAACGGCAAGGTAGAGTATAAAAAAGGCGCACAAGAACTTCTTGCTTTTTTAAAGCAAAACAATATAAAAATCGGTCTTGCTTCAGGTTCTTCAAGGAACTCTATAGACCACCATTTAACCGTAGTTAATGCTTTGGATATGTTTGATGCAATCGTTTCAGGTCACGACGTTGAAAACGGAAAACCCGCGCCCGATGTTTTTCTGCTTACTGCCGAAAAAATGGGTGTAAAACCCGAAAATTGCTTTGTTTTTGAGGATTCCGCAAACGGAATAAAAGCGGGATATTCGGCAGGTATGAAATGTATCGGCATACCTGACATTGTGGATTTCCCCGAAGACATTAAAAAATTAATGTTTGCGCACATCACCAATTTATCCCAAGCGATTGAAATTTTAAAACCTTACTTAGATTAAAAAAGCACGGAATCTTGACGATTCCGTGCTTTCATTTTTGATTATTTATAAGAACTTTCGGTTGCCCCGTCAAACTCAACTTCACCGAGATATTCCACAGGGTCAAGACCTACATAACGGCACATATCAAACATTTCCGCAACGGTGTTGATATTAACGTCAATTCCGTTTTTAAGGCGGTCTGCTTTAGCGATAATTTCCTTTTCGCCGTGGGTGTAAATTCGGGTTTGACCTTCGGACTTGGGTGATTCTCGAAGTTCCTGCAAGAAGGTGGAGAAATGCTCCTTAATAGCGTCAGCATCGCCAAACACTTTGGGGTCGATAGCGATAAAGCCGTGGCAAGTGCCGCCCTTTCCGCCGATATGTGTATGGTTTGAAGTCATTCCCATTGAAATAATAGAGCAGAAAAGTTCGCAGAACATACCGTAACCGTAACCTTTGTGGCTGCCGAGTTGCTCGGTTTCGCCGCCAAGTGGCATAATACCGCCGCCGTTTTTGGCAACAATATTTGTAAGAACGTCTTTAGCGTCGCTACTGCCTTTACCTTGTGCATTAAGAGCCCAACCCTCAGGCAAAGCCTTGCCTGCTTTGTTGTAAACTTCCAACTTACCGCGGGTTACAACGGTAGTAGAAGCGTCAAAGAAGAAGTCATAAGGTTCTGCGGGAGCGGCAATAGCAATCGGGTTACTGCCGAGCATTGCCATTCTGCCGAATGTGGGAACCATTATAGCCTCACTATTGGTCATAGCCATACCGATAAGGCCTTGATCACAAGCCATTTTTGCATAATAACCCGCAATACCGAAATGGTTGGAGTTGCGAACGGTAACTACAGCCATACCTGACTTTTTAGCCTTTTCGATAGCAAGATTCATAGCTTTGTGGGAAATTAACTGGCCCATACCGTCGTTACCCTCGATAACTGCCGAAACGGGAGTTTCAAAAACAACTTCGGGCTGCGCTTCAACCTTGATTAACCCCTTTTTAATGCCGTTGTAGTAACGAGCCAAACGCTGCATACCGTGGGATTCAATACCGTAAAGGTCGGAAAGAAGCAAAACATCCGAAATGATTTTGCTTTGTTCTTCGCTAAAACCGTACTTTTTAAAACAGTCCACACAAAAGCGTTCAAGTTGTTCATAGGAATAGTTTAAATATTTTGTCATGTTTTCATACCCCTTGAAAATTTATTTTGTAATATTATACCACTGGGTGCAACATTAAGCAAATAAAAAGAAAATTTAAAATCAAAAAGCACCCTTTGGGGTGCTTTCAATTCCGAATTACGAATTCCGCATTACGAATTAATTAGTGGAACATCGTATGCACGCCGTCAACAAAATCGCCTGCGGCTTTTAAAAGTTTTGCTCCGCCTTTTTCAATATTTTTATGGTCTTTCATCATAACCTTGCCGACAACTACCGCCGCAGCGCCTGCAACCATACCCGCACCCAAACCTTTTATAAATGACATTGAACTGTTTTGCATTTTTAAACCCTCCTTTAAAAATAGTGTTGCCCTGTCGAATAAATTTATTTCAAAATTAAAAAATTTACAAATTGTACTATATTTTTCAGAAAAATTATTGTATAATGATTGTAATTATAATTATGAGGTTATGTTTATGGGTTTATTTAATGCGCTTTTTGGCAATTACAGTCAAAAAGAAATTAAAAGAATATTGCCTTTGCAAGAAAAGGTTTTAAAATTAGAAGAGGAATATAAATCCCTTTCGGACGAGCAACTGCGCGGTAAAACGAAAGAATTTAAGGACAGGCTTTCAAACGGCGAAACTTTGGACGATATTTTGCCCGAAGCATTTGCCGCTTGCCGAGAAGCAGGCGACCGTGTACTTGGTATGCGCCACTTCCCTGTGCAGATTATCGGCGGGATAATTTTGCACCAAGGCAGAATTTCCGAAATGAAAACAGGTGAAGGTAAAACCTTGGTTGCAACCTTGCCCGCTTACTTGAACGCGCTTTCAGGCAAAGGTGTTCATATTGTAACGGTTAACGATTACCTTGCTAAGCGTGACTCGGAATGGATGGGTAAACTTTATAAGTTTATGGGTCTGTCTGTCGGTCTTATTGTTCACGGAATGACCAAACAGGACAAACAAGCGGCTTATAATGCCGATATTACCTACTGCACAAATAACGAATTAGGTTTTGATTATTTGCGCGATAATATGGTAATCTACAAAACCGAAAAGGTTCAGCGCGAGCATAATTTTGCTATTGTGGACGAAGTTGACTCTATCTTGGTTGACGAAGCGAGAACACCCCTTATAATTTCGGGACAAAGTGATAAATCAACCGATTTATACACTTCTGCCAACCGTTTTGCAAAGTCACTTAAAATGTTTAAAGTTAAAGAGATGGACGATAAGGCAAGTGACGAAAGCGCAAATTACGACGGCGACTATGTTGTTGACGAAAAAGCAAGAACCGCAACGCTCACCCCGTCGGGTGTTAAAAAGGCCGAAGAATACTTCAGTATTGAAAACCTTAACGACAGTGAAAATATTGCAATAGCGCACCACGTTAATCAAGCAATCCGCGCCCACGGTATTATGAAACGTGATGTTGACTATGTTGTTAAAGACGGCGAAGTTATTATTGTTGACGAATTTACAGGCCGCCTTATGTACGGACGCCGTTATAACGAAGGCTTGCACCAAGCCATTGAAGCCAAAGAGGGCGTAAAGGTTGCAAAAGAATCAAAAACACTTGCCACCATTACTTTCCAGAACTTCTTCCGCCTTTATAACAAACTTTCGGGTATGACGGGTACTGCTATGACCGAAGAAGCCGAGTTCCAACAAATTTATAAACTTGATGTTGTGGAAATCCCCACAAACAAACCCATTGCCCGTATTGACGAAAATGACGTTGTATACAAAACCGAAAAAGCTAAGTTTGAAGCGGTTATTGAAAAAATTATTGAGGCTAATAAAAAAGGTCAGCCTGTTCTTGTCGGTACTGTTACTATTGAAAAGTCCGAACTTTTGTCGGCAATGCTAAAGCGCAAAGGCATTAAGCACAACGTACTTAACGCAAAGCACCACGAAAAAGAGGCTGAAATTATTGCCCAAGCAGGTAAATTGGGCGCAGTTACAATTGCTACCAATATGGCAGGCCGCGGTACTGATATTATGCTTGGCGGTAATGCCGAATATCTTGCAAAATCAGAGCTTCGTCACGACGGATTAAGCGAAGAAATGATTGTTGAAGCGACAGGTTTTGCCGAAACTACCGACCAAGAAATTCTTGCCGCAAGGGATAAATACACCGAATATTACAATAAATTCAAAGCCGAAATCGCCCCCGAAGCAGAGGCAGTTAGAAACGCGGGCGGTCTTTGTATTATAGGTACAGAACGCCACGATTCAAGACGAATTGATAATCAGCTCCGCGGCCGTGCAGGACGACAGGGTGACGACGGTAACACCCAGTTCTTTGTATCTTTGGAAGATGACCTTATGCGCCTTTTTGGCGGTGAGCGTATTTCTACCTTGATGGACACTATGCGCGTGGAAGAAAACACTCCGCTTGAAAGCGGTATGCTTTCCAAAACGATTGAAAACGCCCAAAAGAAAAAAGAGGGTATGAACTTTGCTATCCGCAAAAACACCCTGCAGTATGACGATGTTATGAACAAACAGCGTGAACTGATTTACACACAGCGCAACAAGGTGCTTGACGGCGAAGACCTTAAAGAAACCGTTATTAAAATGATTGAACAGACTGTTGATTCTTACTGCAACATTTTCTTGGCGGACGATGCCGTTCACGATAACTGGGACTTAAAAGGACTAAGAGACTATTTCTTAGGTTGGATAACCACCCCCGAAGATTTGCGCTTTACTACCGAAGAACTTGCCAACACTTCTAAAGAAGAGGTTGCCGAAACCCTTAAAACAAAAGCACGCGCAATTTA
>JAZSDM010000009.1:0-11246 GCA_045531145.1 Acutalibacteraceae bacterium
TCGGCAAACAGTTCGCCGCCGCGGATATCGGTAACAATCGCTATTTTATTAAGGGTCTCCCCTTTTACCGCTGAAAGCTGCACAAATGCAGGTATAATTGCAGGCGGAATATTATCAACGCAGTAATATCCCATATCTTCAAGCGCGTTAGCCGCATGAGATTTTCCCGCTCCCGACATACCAGTAATAATAAGTAATTCCATACCAAAAACTCCTATAGTTTCTTCCAAATAACAAGCTCGGCATCCTTACCGCCTGCCGAATACTCAAAAACCGCAATCTGCTTTTTATCTGTTACAAGTCCAAAACAGCGTTCACTGTTTTGCTTGGGCAGTTCTGCTGTATAGTACATTTTACTATCATCCAAAATTTTACTGACATTACCGTTTGGCAGTTTGCATTGGATATTAACAAATTCGCCTTTGTGTCCATAAAGTTTTGTAACTTTCGGCATATCTTTAATGCCCAAAGCGTTAAATTCGTCAATCAATTTTTGCATATCTATTCCCTGCCTACAAAAATCACTTCGGGTTCAAGGTGTACTTTGTCATTTTCAAGAACACTGCTTTGAATTTTTTTCATCAAATTTTTAACATCATCGCTTGTAGCGTTATTGTGATTTATAACAAACCCTGCGTGTTTCTCACTTACCATAGCACCGCCCACGCTAAAACCTTTTAGATTGTTTTTTTCAATAAGCGCACCTGCAAAATGACCTTCGGGGCGTTTAAAAGTACTGCCTGCACTTGGGTATTCAAGCGGTTGCTTATCCTTTCTGCGCGAAAGGAAATCATCCATCTTTGCTTTTATTTCCCCACAGTCACCTTTTTCAAGTTTAAACTTAACCGAAGTTATAATTTTACCGTTTTTCTTAAAAACACTTGTGCGGTAACCGAGTTGCATTTCGCTTGCATCAATGCTTTCTTGATTGCCGTCACCGTCAATACACTCAGCCGATACAGTCACCTGCGACATTTCACCGCCGTAAGCTCCTGCGTTCATATAAAGTCCTCCGCCGACGGTACCCGGTATTCCGTAAGCAAACTCAAGCCCTGTAAGACCGTTTTCATATGCTTTCATACACACCTGCGCCAATGATGCGCCCGCCCCGGCTTTAATTTCATCACCGCAAACTGTTATTTCATTAAGTCCTGTAAGACATATTACGACACCCTCTATTCCCTTGTCGGACACTAATAAATTAGAGCCTTTTCCGAGAATAAAGTAAGGCATATTAAGTTCTTTTGCCTTTATAATTACTGCTTTAAGTTCTTCTAACGAACAAACATTTACAAAATAATCCGCCTTGCCGCCGATTTTAAAACTTGTGTGATTTTTCATAACTTCGCCAAGTTTAAGACTTATTTGATTTTCACAGCAAAACTTCTCGAAAGCCATAATTTCCCTCTCTTTAAAATGGTTCTACAGAACCTTGTGTTTCGGTATTTTCACCGTCAGTCATACCTAATCTTTTAAGCAAATCTTCAGCCGCATTGTAACCAAGTTTCTTTTGTCTGTTATTCATAGCGGCAACTTCAATAATAACCGCCAAATTTCTGCCCGGCTTTACAGGAATAGTAAGCGAAGGCACTTCCATATCAAGAATATTAGTGGTTTGATTTTCAAGACCCATTCTGTCGTAAGTTTTATTAACATCCCACTGTTCAATGTTAATAACAAGGTCGATTTTTTCGGTAAGTTTTACCGCACCTGCACCGAAAATACGGCTGGCATTGATTATGCCTATACCTCTTAGTTCAATAAAATGCCTAATATTATCGGGTGCAGTACCCACTAATGATTTATCCGAAACACGTCTGATTTCAACCGCGTCATCAGCTATAAGGCGGTGTCCGCGCTTTACAAGTTCAATAGCGGTTTCACTTTTACCTACTCCGCTTTCACCCAAAAGCAAAATACCTTCACCGTAAACTTCAACCAAAACACCGTGTCTTGTAACTCGGGGTGCTAAATTAAGATTTAAAAACGCAATAAGGGCTGCCGAAAATGATGAAGTAGACTCTTTAGTCCTGAGTAGCGGCACACCGTATTCACGGGCGAGCTTAATATATTTTTCCGGAAACTCAAGATTTCGGCAAATAACCACAGCCGCAGGTTTGTGTGAAAAAAGGTCTTTTACACGTTGCTCAGCTTTTTCGGGAGTAAATCTATCCAAAAAACTTTCTTCGCTTTTGCCGATAATCTGAATCCTATTTTCATCAAAAAATTCAAAATACCCCGCCATTTGAAGTCCCGGTCTGTTAATTTCGGGGGTGGATACCATAATTTCTGAAATATCCATCGGCACCGACAAAATCTCAAGCGAAAATTCCTTTACTATTTTTTCCAAAGAAACGCTGTAATTTGTCCTCATAATTGCACATCCTATTAGCAAAATTATATATTTAGTTTTATTATAATATAAAATATACAAAAAGGCAAAACATTTTATACGAAAATTTAAGTTTTTCTTGATAAAATTTCCGCATAGATATATAATTGTTAAGAAAAATCTATAAAGGATGTAGAAATTTTATGAAATTAGGTATGGTAATTTATCTACCGATTTTCATATTTCCATATAAGTCCATAAAACCCGATAAAGCCTGATTTTTAAGGGGTTTTCTGCTTTCTTAAAAAAATATATCTTTATAAACCTCTATACATCTCCACGCCAAAATGGTGAAAAAATGGTGTATAGAAAAACTTATAACACTAAGAAAAACCAATGCAACTGTAAACAATATCACCGCACACAGCTTTTTAGCCGTGTGCGTTTTTTGTTTTCCGTAAACACCAATCTTATAAGGAGAAAAAACTATGTCAAGTTATCAATTACAAATTAAACAAGTGGTAGATTATCCTCGGTGCAGGATATACAGACAACTGATACAGTATCTTATCAAGGACCCGAACATTCGCACAGGAGGCAGTTCGGGTCTTTTTTATTATACCGTTTTATGCTGCTATGCAAATTTCAGAACCTCATATAAACGAATTGACGGAATCAGCTACACCGTTTATCCCGGCGAATGGATTTTAAGAGTTAGTGAACTTAAGGAATTATTACGTTTAAAAACTTTGAAGCAAACTGTAGATGTTATGCATAGTCTTCAGGACAGGCATCTAATTGAGTTCACCCTACTTGGTCGTGGCAAGCTTATCAAGTTCAGCGTTAATAATTGGTGCAAGGCTAACAGAGTATTGGATTATAATGCACCGTGTCAAAAACAAACAGGATTCTTCTTCCTGCCTATATCGGTAGCCAACGAATTAGTATCATACGGCAAGTGCAGTGAAATGGATGCTGTTTTAGATTTATGGATAAACACCATCTATAACGACGAACAGGTGCAGGGTTCGGATGTTGGACCTCTGGTATATATAAGAAACGGTACGGGCAATCCCTTGCTTAGTTATGATGAATTAGCGCAGCGCTGGGGTATATCGAAGGCAACGGTCTGCAGATATATCAGTAAACTTAAAAAAGAAGACTATATTATGACGCTTACATTTGGCGGCACACACGGAAGTGCTATATATGTTAAGAGATATCTTTCAACAATGTTTGAGATCTCGGATGTTCTTGTAGATAAACAGGAACTTGCTATGGCACTTAATATAGAACTCAATATACCCGAAGACACCGAAAATACGGAAGAAATTCATAACAACATCAGCGTTTCAGAATATTTAAATAGCGTTTCAAAAACGGTGGCTGAAGGCGTGGTGCAAAAAGTCGGCAAAATCCTTTCATTACAGGGCTTTCCGTGCTCTTCGTGTCCGAAAACCGAGTATATATTATTACCTTTATCCGAATGCAAGGAAACAAGTTTATCTCCAATTAAAGCTGTAAATAGCGAGAATTTAAGATTTTTGCTTGTTTTAAGGTGTTCTGGAGAAGAAATCTTTAAATTTGACGTTACAATGAAAAGGAGTGAACAGAATGGCAAATAAGAAGCAATTAGAGAGAAAAGAGGCTCCTGAGTACCACAATACCTATCTTTTGCTTAAAAAATACCGGGATGTTGTGTGGAGCCTTGAATTATCGGTTCAAAAGGTAAAAAACAAGTTTCGTATAGAAATGGGAAGCAGTATTGAAGACTTTTTGGATTCGGTATATCTTGCAGGAGTAGATTTTGCAGATTCAGGGCTTACTGAACATACAAAAAGTATAGAGCAAAGCCACAAAATGATAAGATTAATGGAATCGGCAGTAGATTTGCTTAGAAGCAAGCATAAAAACGGAGAAACCTATTATTGGATATTGTATTATGCATTCTTGTCTCCGCAACAGTATAAAAATGCCGATGAAATAATTGAGCAGTTAATGCCCCATATCAAAGATATAAGTTACCGCACATACTATCGTAAACGCAGAGAAGCTATAGAGTCCCTTTCTTGCATTCTTTGGGGATATACAGAAAAGGAAAGTCTTACGGTTTTAGAACAGTTTTTCGATTAAGGGCTTGAAAGGCACATCATTGGCACTGTTTTGCTATTGATGTGTAAATTTTAATATGTTAAGATTGGTTTGCTCAAAAGTGTACCACGAGAAAAAGGCAACATCGGCATCATTTAAAAAATGGTGCTTTTTTGTTGCCTAAATTTTATTTTAGGAGGTTTTGTTTTGAAAAAAAGAATAGGTTTTAATTCGCCCGGTGTCAAAAAGCATATTGATGTCGGGCGATTACTTTTTATCGTGTTTGTAACAGTAACCCTGATGGCCTGCTTTACGCTTAATGTGTTTGCGGCGTCTGTTACGGTTTGGGAAAAAGCAGAAGAGATTATGAAGGATGTGTACAATCAGATACTCGCCATTTCAACAATAGCCGCCGTTGTTACGGCTGCGATTGCTCTGCTTATGCTTAACTTTTCCAAGGCGGAAAAAACCGTTACGGAATCACGAGCATGGCTCAGGCGAATAATTATAACCTGGGCTATCCTTAACGGACTCGGTTTTATTATGGCATATATTACACCGTTTTTTGCCGATGGACGTTGGAACGGATAAGGCGGTGGACTCATGGGAATATTAGACGGAATTGTAGAATGGTTTGCTGAGCAGGTAATGAGTTTTCTCGATTTAATTAACTCGTCGGTACTTGGAGCACTCGGCTGTGATATGACAACCTTTACAAGATATTTCCCCGCTGCCGAAACGATGTATAAGATATTTGTTGCCCTCGGAATTGGTCTCATTTTACTTAATTGGGTATGGCAACTCTTTAAGAATTTCGGCACCCCGCTTGATGTTGAGGCGGAGGACCCTGTAAAACTATCCTTGCGTTCCATATTTTTCATATTACTCGTTTATTTTGCCGATGAAATAGTAAACGTCGTGCTTAAAATCGGTGGTACACCGTATAACTGGATTTTAAATTCAAGCCTGCCTTCACTGAATTTCGGCAACTTTAACTCGGTACTGCTTACCATTCTTGGTGTTTGCTGCAGCGGAACAGTAGTACTTATTGCTACGATTATTCTTATTATTCTTGCATGGAATTATATCAAACTACTGTTTGAAGCCGCTGAGAGATATGTGCTTTTAGGAGTACTTGTATTTACTGCCCCCGTAGCTTTTGCAATGGGTTCATCCCGATCCACAAGCGACATATTTAAGTCATGGTGTCGTATGTTCGGCGGTCAGGTGTTTCTGCTGGTTATGAATGCTTGGTGTCTAAGACTCTTTACAAGTATGGTTGGCGCATTCTTGGCTAATCCGTTGGCTGTTTAAAGGAGGTTTTGTATGAAAAAGCTTATTAAAATTACAGCATTTATTTTAATATTTTTGCTCTGTTTTACATTACCCGTATTTGCTCTTACCGAGGCAGAGGTGGAAGCCGAAGTGAACCGTGTAGGTAAAGATGCCGTTACAGGCAATATTCTTATTTGGTTTCTTTGCGCTATTGCCTTTTTAAAGGTATCCCAAAAGATAGACAGCTTTATGGCATCGCTCGGAATAAATGTAGGACACACGGGCGGTTCACTTCTCGCCGAGGCTTTAATAGCTGCTCGCGGTATTGGAATGGTTGGCGGTTTTGCCGGTAAAGGCGGATTTGGAGGCTTCGGCAAAAGCGGTTCTGCTAATCCTTCTGGTGGTGGCTCAGCCTTTAAGGGCGGTCTTGCCGGTATGGTTGGTAGAGGTGTTACAAAAAATGCGGTTAAAAATGCAAACGGAACCAAAAGCGGCGGTTTGGGTGGAAGAATATATGATTCTTCAGTAGCTAAGGGCGGCGGTTTTGCTAATGGAGTTATCGGCTCTATCGCAAATGGAGATATCCGCTCTATGGGAACTATTTCGGGTGAAGGCGCAAGTTCAGCCCTTATGTCATATATGGGATATACGGCACTTGGAGAAAATGCAGATAATATTCCGTCTTTTAGTAATGTAGAGATAGGCGGAGGAAGAATAACCGGTACAGAAGTATCCCACGAATATCCCGAAGGCATCAGTTTTGCAATGTACAGTACAGATAAATATGATGAGCCCGAAGGCGGTCATACAATAGTTACATCAGCCGATGGTTCAAGCTGGTATAAGCAATATGCGCAGGATACCGTTGTTCAACGCCCGTTTGCACATCCGGACGGATACATTGACAGAGGCGAAGTAATAGAAAAAAGAATGCCTCGTGCCCCGCATAGAAAGGATAGATAACCGTGGCCGAAAATCAAAGCGCTATATCTGAAGTAATGCAAAAAGGTGTGCATGCTGCAAGTACGGTAAAAAGCGCTGTAAGTTTAGGAAAATCTATTGCCGCTGCAGCCAAGGGTGGTTCATCGGGCGGTTGGATAGGTGCACTTGTGGCATTGGCTTGGGAAAACAGACGACTTGTTGCCGCAATAATAGTGGGAGTAATTGTAATACTTTTACTCCCCATGGTAATTATATCTATGCTCCCAAGTCTTATATTCGGTGGCACGGGAAGTGCATATTCACCAACGGATAACACAACACCTGTTTTAAATAATCCTACGGTTATCGCAGAAAATATGGAAACAGTGACAAACTCGGTTAAAACAGTATTCAACGAAGGCTTTGTACTTGTTCTGGAAACAATAGAACAGGATAAAACTACTCTACCCGAAGAGACAAATTTTATTATTGATTATTCCGATGAGGACGGGATAGATAACAGTATAAATGATATTATCTCCCAATACTGTGCAGCAAAGAATCAGGATTACACCGGTATATCGCTCTCAGATCTAGAGAACACGGTCAGAAACAATAAGGATAAGCTATACCGATACGAAAGAACCGAGGAAATAAGACCGGTTGAGAAGACAGTAACAGTTGTTAATGCCGAAACTGGCGAAGAAACATTAAGTACAGTTATTGTTGAAGAAAAGTTCACGGTATATACCGTATTTTATAATGGGGCTGATTATTTTGCCGATAATATTTTCAAACTATCGGCAGAGCAAAAGGAATTAGCAAAAAACTATTCCGAAAATTTAGCCTTATTCTTAAAGGATGGTATTTAAAATGAAGTATTTAATAATAGGTTTTATTTGCTTTGTTGCGGGTTCTTATTTCGGCATAATCATAATGTGCATTTTTCAGATTGGTAAAATGCACGATGCGAGGATGGAAGAAATGATTAAAGAAAGGATCAACGATGAGCAAAACGAATGAACACGATGTTTATATTATACCGCCTAACTTTATTGAGGGCGGTTCTTTGTTTGGCGGACTGGTTAAGATACGAAATGCAATAGAGGCTGCGGTTTTAGCCCTGGCAATCGGTTATCCCGTGCTGAAGCTCGGTTTGCCGCTTACCACGAGAATTATTATTCTTTGCCTTACGGCGCTTCCTGCGGCAATTTTCGGGCTAGTGGGGATAAATGGTGAATGCTTATCATCCTTTATTGTCGCATTCTTTAAATTTCTGAAAGCCAGGCGCATAGTAGGAACAGATAAAAAGAAACGTAAGCAAAAAGTAGAATCGGGATATTTAAACCCCGTTGCCGAGTACTTACCGATAAAGAAAATTGAAAACGGAATCATTTATACTACCGATAACCGATATATAAAGATTATTGAAGTTATGCCGATAAATTTTCTTCTTCGGAGTGCAAGAGAGCAACGCAATATAATATATTCTTTTATTTCCTATCTTAAAATCAGCCCTGTAAAAATACAGTTCAAGGTCATCAGTAAAAAGGCCGATGCAAAAAAGCATAAAGAAATCGTTATGCAGGAAATGGCTAACGAAACCGATATCAGCTGCCGCAAATTACAGGAAGATTATTTAAGGCTGCTTGGCCGCATAGGTTCCCGAGAAGCCACAACCCGTAGGTTTTTTATCATATTTGAATATGAATCTTATGGGCGCAGAGTTAAGGATGAGGAAAGCGAAGCTATAGCCTCTCTTCAAACTGCTACACGAACAGCAGTAAATTATCTTAAGCAGTGTGGCAATGAGGTAATTATCCCTGAAAACGAGGATGAGTTTACGGTTGATGCCCTGTATAGTCTTATTTGCCGTAAAGAAAGTATTAAATCTCCGCTTTCGCAAAAGGTTGCTAAGGTAGTATCAAGGTATGTGGAGAATGGTAAAAACACAGACAACATACCTTCTGCCGAGTTTATTGCGCCGGAGGAGATAGATTTTACCCATACGGGTTATATAAGTATTGATGGACTTTACCATTCGTATTTTATAATCCCTTCTTACGGGTATAAGTCTCAGGTGCCTGCAGGTTGGCTTAGCCTACTAATAAATGCGGGCGAAGGTATTGATACCGATTTATTTCTCTACCGTCAGCCAAAAGACCAAATGGTACGAAGGCTCGGTCAACAACTTAGAATTAACCGTTCAAAGATACGGGAAACAAGCGACACCAATACGGATTTTGATGACCTTGACAGCGCTATCAGAAGTGGATATTTTCTTAAAGACGGTCTTGCAAACAATGAGGACTTTTATTATATGAGCATACTAATCACCATAACCGCCGATTCCGTAGAGGAACTGCAGTGGCGTGAACGTGAAATGAAAAAGATGCTCATATCTCAGGACCTTAATCTTATTCCTTGCTTTTTGCGTGAAGAACAGGCATTTTTATCAGCCTTGCCCTTGGTTTCTTTTGAAAAGCATTTATATGAGCTATCTAAAAGGAATGTCCTGACAGTGGGTGCAGCAAGCTGCTATCCCTTTACCGCTTACGAATTAAGTGATGATAACGGAATACTGCTCGGTGTAAACAAGTTCAATAACTCTCTTGTTATTGTAGATATTTTTAATTCCGCCGTATACCGTAATGCAAATATCGCAATAGTCGGAACCAGCGGTGCAGGCAAAACCTTTACGATGCAGCTTATGGCTCTCAGAATGCGGCGAAAAGGCATACAGGTATTTATAATCGCACCATTAAAAGGGCATGAGTTCCTTCGAGCCTGCAGGAACACCGGCGGTGAGTTTATTCAGATATCTCCTGCATCAAAAAACTGCATCAATGTAATGGAGATACGCAAGACCGATAAATCCGCCGAGGAGCTTATTGACGGTGCTCATATTGAAAAATCCGAACTTGCCCGAAAGATACAGCAGCTTCACATCTTTTTCAGTCTGCTTATACCGGATATGAATCACGAAGAAAGACAGTTGCTTGATGAGGCACTGATTAAAACCTATGCTTTAAAAGGAATTACACACGAAAATTCCTCTTTAATTGATGAAAACAATCCTGAAGAGTATAAGGAAATGCCGATTCTTGGCGATTTATATTCAATTCTCATTGCATCTCCCTCAACCAGACGGTTAGCCAATATACTTAACCGCCTTGTAAACGGAAGTGCGAGTACATTTAACCAACAAACAAACGTTGATCTCAATAATAAATATACCGTATTTGATATATCCGAGCTTTCAGGAGATTTATTACCTGTGGGTATGTTTGTAGCCCTTGATTTTGTTTGGGATAAAGCAAAGGAAAACCGTACCGTTGAAAAAGCTATTTATGTTGATGAAATGTGGCAACTTATAGGCAGTACAGGAAACAGAATAGCCGCCGAATTTGTGCTTGAGATGTTTAAGATAATACGAGGCTACGGCGGTGCTGCAATTTGCGGTACGCAGGACCTCAATGACTTCTTTGCATTAGAGGATGGAAAATACGGTAAGGGTATCATAAATAACTGCAAAACCAAAATAATACTCAACCTTGAGGATGATGAAGCCGAAAGGGTTAAGGATATATTCAAGCTGTCAGAGGCAGAGATTATGGAAATAACCCATTTCGAGCGAGGCAACGGTCTTATAAGCACGAACAATAATAATATCACGGTTGAGTTTAAATGCAGTGAGCTTGAAAAAAGTTTGATTACAACAGACCGAAGAGAACTGCAGCAACTACTTGAAAAAGGGGGTTATACAGAGTTAATACGAAAATAATGCGTATTATGAGTGTAATACACAGATAACACGAAAATAATGCGTATTAAAAAATAGGTTTTGCAAACTGTAATTTTTTTGCATATACTATTGACAGGTACGACAAAATTATGCTATAATTATGTCGCAAAAGGAGTTGATATTATGCCACAAATTATACCTATTAAAGAGTTGAGAAACACCAACGAGATATCTCAAATGTGCAAAGAAGCTACAGAACCTATCTTTATAACAAAAAACGGATACGGAGATATGGTTATTATGAGTATGGAAATGTATGAGAAACAAATGTTTATGGCTGATGTTTACGCAAAATTAGCCGCAGCAGAAGAACAGGTTAAACACGGAAAGGTGCTTGATGCTGACGAAAGCTTGGCTCGCATAAGGAAAAAATACAATGTATAAACTTGTTGTTACCAAGCTTGCAGAAGATGATTTAGAGGAAATAGTAGAATATATTTCTGTTGATCTTGCCAATCCTTCTGCAGCTACGGAATTTTTAAATGATGTTGTGAAATGTTATGATTATTTAAAATCTAATCCGTACATTTACGCCATCAGCGATGATCGCCGTCTTGCAAAAGAGGGTTATAGAAAAGCACTTGTTAAAAATTATATTTTAGTATTCAAGACTGATGAAGAAACTAAAACTACTACAGTTTACCGTTTTTTCTATGCGGCCAGAAACTATTACAAATATTTATAATTGGTATATGATTAAAGCGTTCGATTTATTTCGGGCGCTTTTTTCTTGCCCTGCGAGGTGAATTATGAAAACAAGAAAAGATATATACGGTAATGAAGCTGCCGAGATGCTAAGAATCATTACCCTTTATCACAATA
>JAZSDM010000059.1:0-11076 GCA_045531145.1 Acutalibacteraceae bacterium
ATTTCAATTTTTTGCTTTTCTTCATCACGGTCTAATAATACATCAGTAGTTACATCAAAAAAATTTGCAATAGGTACAATGAGTGATATATCGGGTGAAGCTGTTTCGTTTTCCCACTTTGAAACCGCTTGACAGGACACACCTAAATACGCCGCCAACTTTTCTTGTGTAATATCATTTTCTTTTCTAAGAAGTTTTATTTTTTTACCGATATTCATAGTTTAACCTACCTTTTTAATATGTTTTGTAGCTACAATTTTATTATAATAATTATAACATATTTTCACAATAACTGATTAGTTAAAAGAATATCAACTGTAGGTTTATAAAAATATTAAACGAAAACCACGCGATAGTCGAGTGGTTCAAAAAAGGTTAATCGATGAACAAAAAAATATCATCAGTTGAGTTTTGCCTCCCTCTGATGAGGGAGGTGGATTTTTGCATAGCAAAAAGACGGAGGGAGAGAATAATGAAATAAAAACACAAGTTAAATTTTCTCTCTCTCAGTTTCGCTAACGCTCAACAGCTCCCTCGTCAGAGGGAGCCAAGGTGTTAATTGACCAGTTTACTGGTGACTAGTAAACTGTGCAGGGCTGCCAGGCCAACTATAAAGCGCACTTGTGCGCCGCCAGTATCGGATAGGGCTATGCCCGAAAATGAAATACCACCCGCTATGCGGGTGGATATTTATTTTTTATGAATCTAAGAGATGAGAACTCGTGGAAGTGAATATAATTGAACTTTTCACAAATCTGTGGTATAATTTAATTGATAAATAAAAAGTCAGGAGTTTTTATTATGAAAGGTGTTAAGAAAATATTATTTGGAATAGCATTGATTTTATTTGGTTTCTTCTGTTTGTACGCGTCTTCTCTTGGTGAATGGATTGTTGGGGAACTAGTTGGATTGATTACACCAATTATTGGTGTTGGATTTGCAATCGGTGGACTTTTAGATAAAAGCGAATAAATATCAAGTTGTAAAAGGAGTATAATTCTTTGAATAAGTTAAAACAATATCAATTTTGGATTTGCTTTGTGGTTGGTCTTGGACTATTTGTTGGTACATACCCATTTTACCACGACATATACATTGCAGAAATACACACAGTTATTTGCGTTTGTTTGAATGCTTTTTCTTCAATTTTGTTTAGCGCATTTTTGTATTGTAAATGGATAAATGGCATTACTGCAGATGGCAGAAGTGTATTTTTGGTTTTAACAATCATACAGGCAATCGCTCATAGTATTTTTGCTATTATGAATTGGGGTTCATTTTTGTTCTTAGCACTGTCTATTATCGTTTTTGTTTTTTTAGTAGTTTCATATTTTAAAGAAAAAAGAAATAATTAAATTTCAATTTATTGAAAAGAATTGTTACATAACTTTTGATAATTTTAACACCCGCTAACTTTTGTTGGCGGGTGTTTGTAATTTAAAAATAATTTGCCTTTTTCATATCATTATCGTGAATGATTGTAATAAATTTAATGCTTCTGCCTTCAATTACCATACTGCTGCAGTTTTGGTTGAGTTTTATAACCACAAAATCTGCTCCAACCTGTAAAAGCGTTCCCACGCGGGATTGTAAACAATCACCTATAAGCGATTCTATTTTTACAAGTTTTCCGATGTGGTTTTTAAGGTAGGCAGGCAAAAATACGGGGTTTGTAAGGGTTTCGGGCACATAAGATTTATTTTTAGTTGTAAGTGCGGTTTGGTTTTTATTATCTGACTTTAAAAAATCTTCGTACAACCTTAAATCTTTATCATTCACTATCGGTACGGGAAAGTTGTTCTCCATAATATACACTCCAAAATAACATACTACAGTATATATTATGTTAAAACCTTAATCCTGACATTTTTTTAAAACAATCGCGCTTCTTGACGGTAAATAGCAGGGGAAACCTACCCAATCCGCAGGGGTTTTTTCGGCTTTGTAGGTTTGGGTTTTATCAATTCTGTCATAACCGCCGAAAGTACCGTCATCACTTGAAAGAATTACTTTATAATTGCCCTCGCTTTCTACGGGTACAAAATAGCCTTCAAAACTTTTTTCGGGGTTAAAGTTAAAGGCAAAAACAATATCACCTTTAGTGTAGATTATAATTTTATCGTCATTATGAAGCCATTTGTTAATTGTGGGTTTATTCAAAATATCCTCTTGCTTTAACAAATTAATCATTTGCTTGTCAAAACGGTTTAGTTCGCAATAGCGCAAGTTTTCGTTATCAACAAGATTCCACTGTCTTCTGCAATAGTGATAACTCCAACCGTTGCCTTCACGTGGGAAGTCTATCCATTCGGGGTGGCCGAATTCATTGCCCATAAAGTTCAGATATCCTTCACCCGCAACAGACGAGGTTAAAAGCCGTATCATTTTGTGTAGTGCAATACCTCTGTCAACCGTGATATTACCGCCGAATTTGTTCATACCTGTGTACATTTCGGCGTCACACAAACGGAACATAATTGTTTTATCGCCAACAAGGGCTTGGTCGTGCGATTCTGCATAACCGATATTTTTTTCCATAGGTCTTCTGCCTATAAGCTCGTACCAGATTTTAGCAATATCCCAGTCTTCGTCACGGCTTTCCTTTAAAGTTTTTATCCAAAGGTCAGGTACTCCCATTGAAAGTCGGTAATCAAACCCGATTCCACCGTCTTTTATTGGGATGCACATACCAGGCATACCCGACATATCTTCAGCAACCGTAATTGCATTTGGGTTGATTTTGTGTATAAGTTCGTTTGCTAACTGCAAATAGGTAATAGCCTCTATATCGGTATTCATTGAAAAATACATACCGTAGTTGCTGAACGCACTGCCGAGACCGTGGTCGTGATAGAGCATAGAGGTAACACCGTCAAAACGGAAACCGTCAAAATGGAAAACCTCCATCCAATATTTTAAATTAGATAAAAGAAAGTGCAAAACTTCATTTTTGCCGTAATTAAAAAGCTTTGTACCCCAAGCAGAATGATTTCCTTTGTCGCCTTGGTGGAAGAATTGATATTCGGTACCGTCGAAGCAGTTAAGACCTTCGTTGGTATTTTTAACCGCGTGGGAATGAACCACGTCTAAAAGCACCGCAATTCCCATTTGGTGAGCGGTGTCTATAAGTTTTTTTAGGTCTTCGCTTTTGCCGTAACGAGAAGATGCCGCAAAGAAGTTTGAAACCTGATACCCGAATGAGCCATAATATGGGTGTTCCATAATTGCCATAATCTGTATAGTGTTATAGCCTAATTCTTTGATTCGCGGCAATATATTTACGCGAAATTCGTTATATGTGCCTATGTCATACTTATCCTGTGCCATACCGATATGACATTCGTAAATAAGGGGAGTTTTTGCGGGTGTGAAGCCTTTATCTGTCCAATCAAAAGGTTTAAAGGTCTCTTCAATTTCGGCACACCAAAGGTAAGTTACGGGGTCTTGAACAACCCTTGTGGCATAAAGCGGAATACGGCGCAAAATTTCACCGCCGTGAACAACAATTGCCTGCACTTTCTGACCTTCACATAATGTGTTTTTGCCGTCTAATTCTATTTCGAAAACACCGTTTTCAAGTCTTTTAAGTGGGTGGGAGGTTATGTTCCAATCGTTAAAGTCGCCCGTAAGATACATTTCTTCTGCAGCGGGCGCCCATTCTCTGTATACCCAACCTTTTCTTGTTCTGTGAAACCCAAAATATTTATGGCCGTTTGCAAAAGTTGAAATGCTTTTGCCGTTTAAAATTTCTTTTCTTTTTGATTTATAAGTTTCCATTCTTAAATCAAAGTCTTTTTCATAGTCTTTAAGATATGGGTCGATTCTTAAAATTTTATACATTCTGTACCTCCCGAAATATACAATTGCTAAATTTATTATAACTTATTTTAAACGAAAATACTATCATTTTTTGTTGTTTATTTTATTTGACAAAAAACGCTATATATTATATAATACTAAGGTTAAAGATATATAAGGGAAGTTTTATAATGGCAAAAATAGAAAACTTGCGAAATGTAGCGATAATTGCCCACGTTGACCACGGTAAAACAACGCTTGTTGACCAGCTTTTAAAACAAAGCGGAACCTTCCGTGCGAACGAAACGGTGGACGAGCGTGTAATGGACTCCAACGATTTGGAAAGAGAACGCGGAATAACTATATTATCCAAAAATACAAGCGTTTATTATGGCGATACAAAAATCAATATTGTAGATACTCCAGGTCACGCTGACTTCGGCGGTGAGGTTGAGCGTATTCTTCAAATGGTGGACGGCGTACTTTTACTTGTTGACGCTTTTGAGGGCTGTATGCCGCAAACACGCTTTGTGCTTAAAAAAGCTTTGGCTTTAGGTAAAAAAGCGGTTGTTGTTGTAAATAAAATTGACAGACCTATGGCGCGTCCCCACGAAGTAGTCGACGAAGTTTTAGATTTATTTATAGAACTCGGGGCAGACGAAGACCAGATTGAATTCCCCGTGATTTTCGCTTCCGGTAGGGACGGTTATGCAAGCTATTCGCCTGATGTTAAGGGCGAGGATATGAAACCGTTATTTGATGCGATAGTAAATGAAATCGATGCTCCCGAGGGTGACACCGAAGCCCCTTTGCAGATACTTTTCACAAATATTGAATATGATGAGTATTTAGGCAGAATCGGTGTAGGACGAGTTATAAGAGGTAAAGTAAAAACAGGTCAGTCGGTAGCCCTTTGCCATAAGGACGGAACTTCGAATAATCTTAAAATCGCAAAACTGTTTATGTACCGCGGTCTTAAAAGATACGAAGAAGAAACCGCAACAGTCGGCGATATTATTCAGGTTGCGGGACTTTCTGATTTGGAAATAGGCGAAACTGCCTGCGCTACCGATTGCATAGAGCCGCTTCCATTTGTAAAGATAGACGAACCCACCCTTTCAATGAACTTTATGGTTAATAACTCTCCCTTTGCAGGTAAGGACGGTAAGTTTGTAACTTCCCGTAATCTTCGTGACCGTCTATTTAAAGAAGTTATGACAAACGTAAGTTTACGCGTTGAAGAAACCGACTCGGCAGATACTTTTAAAGTTTCGGGCAGAGGGGAACTGCATCTTTCGATTTTGATTGAAACTATGAGAAGGCAAGGTTACGAATTCCAAGTTTCTCCGCCTGAAGTTATTTATAAAAAAGACGGGGACGGAAAATTACTTGAACCGATTGAACTTTTGATGATTGAAGTTCCCGAAGAATATGTCGGCGCGGTTATGGAAAGACTTGGAACCCGTAAAGCTGAAATTAAAAATATGGGTACTCGCGAAGGCGGAACTTCCCACCTTGAATTTTTAATTCCCGCACGCGGACTTCTCGGTTACCGTTCGCAGTTCTTAACCGATACAAACGGTAACGGTATTATGAACCACGTGTTTGATAGCTACCAAGAATATAAAGGAGATATAGAACAGCGTTTAACAGGCTCTATCGTTGTTCACGAAACGGGTGAATCAACAGGCTACGGTCTTTTTAATACCCAAAGCAGAGGTAGATTGTTTATCGGTCCCGGCACACCTGTTTATGAGGGTATGATTGTTGGTGAAAATCCGAAAAATGAAGATATTGTATGTAATGTCTGCAAGAAAAAGCAGATGACCAATACCCGCGCTTCCGGTTCGGACGATGCTTTAAGACTTGTACCACATTCGAAATTAAGTCTTGAGCAGTCGTTGGAATTTATAAAAAATGACGAACTTGTGGAAATTACACCCAATAATATCAGATTGCGCAAGCGCATTTTAAATAAAGAAGAAAGAATGAAATACGAAGCGAAGAGGAAATAATGAATTATATTATTCTCGATTTAGAATGGGATAGCACATATTTCCCCAAACAAAAGCGATTTATTAATCAGATACTTCAAATCGGCGCGGTAAAACTTAACCAAAGTTTTGATGTTGTTGATACCTTTGAAGTTACGGTTAAATCAAGTATTTCCAAAAAAGTTACAGGCAGGTTTGCTAAACTTACCGGTATTACCACCCAAATTATGCTTGAAGGTGTGCCGTTTGAAACAGCGGTAGACAGGTATAACGATTGGGTAGGGGAAGATACCGTTACAATGACCTGGAGCAATTCCGACCTTTATACAATTTTGGAAAACGAAGATAATATTTTAAAAAATAAACGCTTTAAGATTGAAAAATACTTGGATGTTCAAAAATTTGTTCAGGGTGAAATGCGGCTACTGGGGTATGAAGATAAAAATCAGGTTTCTTTAGAACTTGCGGCGGAATTTTTAAATATTAAAACCGATAATATTGATTTTCACACCGCTAAAGACGATAGTCTGGTTTGTGCATATCTTTTGAAAAAATGTTATAATAAGGAGCGCTTTGAAGCACTTATAAGGGATACTTCAAACCCCGAATTTTTCAAGAGGCTACGGTTTAAATCCTATTCCATTTCAAATTTAAAGGACGAAAATGTAGATAAAAGTCAGTTAGAGTTTGTTTGTGAAAACTGCGGCAAAAAAGCAAAACGCGTTACAAAATGGAAATATTCAAACCGTTGGTTTTGGGCAAATTTTGTATGTGATTGCGGTAACAGGTTTTCGGGTAGGGTATCTTTTAAGAAAACTTACGATGATTTAATTGTTCGCAAAAAGGTTTGCGAATTTAAAGAAAAAAAAGAAACAGCAAAAACACAGGATTAAGGAGAAATATTATGGCAACAAAAGAACGTTCAACTTGGGGTTCAAACGCAACCTTTATATTGGCTGCGGTAGGTTCGGCAGTGGGTTTGGGTAACGCTTGGCGTTTCCCTGGTCTTGCGGCAAAACACGGCGGCGGCGCATTTTTAATGGTTTACCTACTTGCAATGTTGGTTATAGGTATTCCGCTTTTGATGATGGAAATTTCGATAGGCCGCAAAATGCGTTCGGGCGCACCGGGAGCACTTCGCGGAATTAACAAAAAGTTTGAGCCTATCGGTTGGGCAGCAACTTCCAACGCATTTGTAATTGTTACATATTACGCAGTAGTTTTTGCTTGGGTTATTATGATGGCTGTTTTTAGCTTTAAGTTTATTAATATGACAGGCGATAACGATGCTGCAAGCGGTCTTTGGGCAGGGCTTATAAAAACAACAGGCACGATAAAAGGCTTTGGTACATTTTCGGTTCCGGTTTTAATTTGTATTTTAGTTGCTTGGGGACTTATTTATTACTGCATTCGCAACGGCACAAAAAGTGTTGATAAAATAATTGCTTACTTAATCTTTTTACCCGTTATATGCTTAGTTGTAATGGCTGTTAAGGGTGTAACAATGCCTGGCGCTTTAGAAGGCTTGGCTCACTTCTTCATTCCGGACTTTTCTGCTTTGAAAGATCCTATGCTTTGGGTTGATGCAGTAGGTCAGGTGTTCTATTCAATGTCGGTAATGATGGCTATTATGATTGCTTACGGTTCTTTCCTTGACGATAAGAGCAATATCGCCCGAGACGGACTTATTATTGCTTTCAGTGATTTGGCTGTAAGCTTTTTGGCAGGTATAGTTATGTTTACCACAATGTACGGTACAGGTCTCGAAGAAAGCCTTACCAAAACAGGTGTTGGACTTGCATTTATCGTTTATCCGACTGCAATCGTAAATCTTTCAGGTAGCGGTATATTTAATGCAATCTTTTCATTCATATTCTATTTCTGTCTTTGTACTTTGGCGATTGACTCTGCATTTTCACTTGTCGAAGGCATCTCAACCGCATTTTCGGATAAATTCGGTACAAATAAAAAGAAAACAACCATTACTATTTGCATTATCGCAGGTGTAATTTCGCTTGTTTATACTACGGGTGCAGGTCTTGCAATTTTGGATATTGTTGATAACTGGTGCAACAGCTTTACACTTATTTTAATCGGTGTAATAGAAACTGTGGCAATTGGCTGGTTCTTTAAAACAAGCAAAGTTATAAACGAAATTAACCGTAATTCCAAAAAGTTTAAAATGCCTAAACTTTGGTTTAATTTAACCGTTAAAGTTATCGCTCCTGTAGTTTTGGGTGTTCTGTTTGTATGGAATATTGTTGATTTGTTTGTAAATAAAGGCGGTATCTACGGAGCGGCAGACGGTTATAACGTTGCCTCTAACGTTTTGGCAGGTTGGGTAATCTTCGGTCTTTGTATGATTAGCGGATTTATTATCCCTCGCTTCAAGTCTAAAAACAAAGACGAAAACGAAAAAACTTGGGAAGATTAAGCGATTTTGAATAAAAAGTTGTTAATAATGCATAAATTTGCATTACCTGTTGCGACAAATATGTAAAATAGGTAAAAAATATAAATAACTATTGCATAAATATTCATAATATGCTATAATTTATGCATAAAAATTAACGAATTAATGCATATTATGCAAGTGAAAGGAAATTATTATGGAAAAGAAACAGGTTAAAAAAGTAGTTTTGGCTTATTCGGGCGGTCTTGATACATCTATCATCATTCCGTGGCTTAAAGAAAATTACGGCAACCCCGAAATTATTGCCGTATCAGGTAATGTTGGTCAGGCAGACGAACTTGAAGGTCTTGAAGAAAAGGCAATTAAAACAGGCGCTTCTAAAATTTACATAGAAGATCTTACTAAAGAATTTTTGGACGAATATGTTTTCCCTTGCGTTCAGGCAGGCGCTTTATACGAAGATTATCTTTTGGGTACTGCTTTTGCGCGTCCTCCCATTGCTAAAAGGATTGTAGAAATTGCACTTGAAGAAGGTGCGGACGCTATCTGCCACGGTTGTACAGGTAAGGGTAACGACCAAGTTCGTTTTGAATTGGCTGTAAAAGCTCTTGCTCCCGAAATGAAAATTATCGCTCCTTGGCGTGAATGGGATATCAAATCCCGTGAAGAAGAAATCGCTTACGCTGAAGCGCACAATGTTCCGCTTAAAATTAACCGCGAAACCAACTATTCAAAGGATAAGAACATCTGGCACTTATCACACGAAGGTCTTGATTTGGAAGACCCCGCTAACGAACCGCTTTACAATAAAGAAGGTTTTCTTGAAATGGGTGTTTCTCCCGAAATGGCACCCGATAAGCCAACCTATGTAACTATCCACTTTGAAAAGGGTGTTCCCACCGCGGTTGACGGCAAGGAAATGGACTCGGTTGAGCTTGTTAAAACCCTTAATAAATTGGGCGGTGAAAACGGTATCGGTCTTTTGGATATTGTAGAAAACCGTCTTGTTGGTATGAAGTGCCGCGGCGTTTACGAAACCCCCGGCGGTGCAATTCTTTACAAGGCTCACAAAGTGCTTGAAACTCTTTGTCTAGATAAAGAAACTTCACACTATAAAGCTCTTGTAGCTCAAAAGTTGGCTGAAAATGTTTACAATGCGCTTTGGTTTACACCTTTAACTCAGGCAATTCTTGCTTTTGTAAAGGAAACCCAGAAAACCGTTACAGGTGATGTTACCTTAAAGCTTTACAAAGGTAATATGATTAACGCAAGCGTTACATCGCCTTATTCACTTTATGATCCCGAAATTGCAACCTTTGATGAAGATGATGTTTACGATCAAAGCGATGCAACAGGCTTTATTAATCTTTACGGACTTCCCAGCGAAGTTTACGCTAAGATGAAGGCTAAAAACGGCTTAAAATAATCAGTTTTTGTGACTGAAAGGAATGTTTTTATAAATGGAAAAAATGTGGGCAGGCAGGTTCCAAAAGGCACTTGATAAGCAGGCGGACGATTTTAATTCTTCAATTCATTTTGATTCAAGAATGTTCCGTCAGGATATAACCGGCTCTATGGCACACGCTGCAATGCTTAGCGCTCAAAATATTATTTCTAAAGGGGATAGCGATTTAATTATCGCTACCCTCGAAGTCATTTTAGAGGATTTGCAAAGTGGCAAATTAGAGTTTGATTATTCTTGCGAAGATATACATATGTTTGTTGAAAGCGAACTTACAAAGCGTATTGGTGATGTAGGTAAGCGACTTCACACTGCAAGAAGCCGTAACGATCAGGTTGCAGTTGATATAAGACTTTATCTGCGCGATGAAACCGATGAAATTATAGGCTTAATTAAAAATTTAATATCGGTTATATGCGATAAGGCTAATGAATATAAAACCGCAATTATGCCGGGATATACCCATCTTCAAAGGGCGCAACCAATAACCTTTGCTCACCATATTTTAGCATACGGTATGATGTTAAGCCGTGATATTACAAGACTCCAAGATGCTAAAAAAAGAATGAACTATTCGCCGTTAGGCTCTTGCGCATTGGCAGGTACAACTTATAATACCGACCGCTATATGACTGCCGAAAAACTCGGCTTTGATGGTATTACCTTAAACAGTATTGACGGTGTATCGGATAGGGATTTTTGTCTTGAATTACTCTCATGTTTTGCAACACTTATGATGCACTTATCCCGTTTTTCCGAAGAAATTATCCTTTGGTCAAGTTGGGAGTTTAAGTTTATTGAACTTGATGACAGTTATACCACAGGCTCAAGTATAATGCCCCAAAAGAAGAATCCCGATATGGCAGAACTTGTACGCGGCAAAACGGGCAGAGTTTACGGTGACCTTATGGCGCTTCTCACAACCTTAAAAGGAATTCCGCTTGCTTATAACAAGGATATGCAAGAGGATAAGGAAGCTATTTTTGATGCGGTTGATACCGTTAAAATGTGTTTAGATGTTTTCACACCTATGATTGCTACAATGACCGTACTTACCGACAATATGTATAAAGCGGCGCAAAAAGGCTTTATTAATGCAACCGATTTGGCAGATTATCTTGTTAAAAAGGGTATGCCGTTCAGAACCGCTTATAAACACGTTGGTGAAATTGTGGCATATTGCATTAAAGAAAATACGGTACTTGAAGATTTGCCGATAGAAAAATATAAGGAATTTGACGGTTTGTTTGATAACGATTTGTATAACGAAATTTCGCTCGAAACCTGCGTTTCAAAACGCATTTCGGCAGGCGGTACGGGACTTGAATCAACAAATGAACAATTAAAGTACCTTTTGGAGTTTACAAAATGAAAAAAGTATTTATAGACGGCAGCGCAGGTACTACGGG
>JAZSDM010000094.1:0-4213 GCA_045531145.1 Acutalibacteraceae bacterium
GCTTAATAGAAACCAAACGAGATTGGAAACCTAAAACTTAATTTTAATATTAAAGCAAAATCCCCCAAAACTACTTTGGGGGATTTTTTGCTTAACTGCAATTTTTACTTTTCACCAAATCACAAGCATAAAAAGCAAGAAAATACCATTAAAATGCAAATATAATTATAGCAAAGCATAATTTTTATATTATTATTATAATATAACTATATTTGTGAATAAAAGGAGTAGAAAAATGAGAGATTATTACGGTATTGACTTTAAAACCAAAAAGGAAGAAATACTGTCTTGCAAGGATTACAAGCCTTTGATTGAGCAGATAATGAACCGTGCGAACAAGGCGCTTGAAGCACAGTATAATATTGACAAAATAAGCAAATATATGGAATATTACACCACCGGTCACAGAAGAGACGAAGAATACTTCGACCGCCGTAATAATGCTATGGCTTTGGCGATTGCTTATTACCTCTATGAAGACAAAAGATATTTAAACGAACTTATTGACGTTATTCATATTATTTGTAATGAATTTACTTGGTGTATTCCCGCCCACAATAATTTTGAAGAAAATCCGACAATGGATTTTATGATTCACCGTATTGACCTATTCCAAGCCGAAACCGCCCGCGCTTTAACCGAAATTTCGGTTTTATTACACGATAAACTTCCCTACTTTATGAACGAAAGAATTGAGTACGAGCTTAGAAGAAGAATTATTACAGCCTATAAAACCTACCCCTACTTCCACGCAGCAGAGGACCAACTTAACAACTGGTCGGCTGTGTGTATGGGCGGTAGTGCGGCTGCACTTTTACACTTTGGAACCCAAGAGGAAATTGACGAAATTCTCCCCCGTCTTATAAAAGGGCTTGATAGATATTTAGAAGGATTGCCTAATGACGGTTGCTGCCAAGAAGGTGTTGCTTACTGGAACTTCGGTTTTGGAAGTTATAGTTATTTTGCAAACATTCTTTACAACTATTCTAACGGCAAAATCAATTATGTACATAACGATAAGGTTGACAAGTTGGCATTATTCCCCCAAAAAGTAAGGCTTAACAAGGATATGACCGTTTCCTTTGCCGATGCAGGCGCAAACTTTATTTTCAGCCCCGGCTTTGCTTGTTATTTAAAGAGAACTTATGACGGTGTCCTACTTCCCGAATTAGACCACGGTACTGCATTTTTTAATAGCGTAACCTCTATTCCGGCATTTTTCTGGTTAGATAAGGAATACAAAGTAGACGCTGATACTACTGGTACCACCTACCTTGACGATGCGCAGTGGTATGTAAACCGCAAAGAAAAGTTCAGTTTTGCTTCAAAAGGCGGCCACAACTACGAACCGCACAACCACAACGACTTAGGTAACTTCCTTATAGTTGTTGGCACAGATATGCCGCTTTGTGACTTAGGAGCCCCCGAATACATAAAATACAAGCATTATGATGACCGTATGGTAAATCTTAACTTCTCGTCAAAGGGTCACAGTGTTCCGATTATTAACGGACAGTATCAGTGCTTGGGTAAAGAATACAAATCGGAAGTTATAACCGCTAATGATACCACATTCTCGCTTAACCTTGAAGGCGCTTACGAAAACGGAATTATAAATAAAATCAACCGTACCTACACAATAAATGAAGACGGTGTTTTACTTAAAGACATTTTCGAATATTCCGAAAAAACCGAAACCGTTACCGAACGTTTTGTAACCCGTACCGAACCGAAAGTATCCGAAGGCGCTATTGATTTAGGTACTGCAACACTTCTTTACGATAAGAATTTATATGATGTAAATATTTCTGAAGATTCATATACTTCGCACAGAGTTATGGCAGGAGAACCTTATACTAAAGTTATGGTATATCTTATTGACTTTACCGCAAAGAAAGAAAATCAAACCGAGTTTGATTTTGAAATTAAGATTAATGCGTAAATAATTTCCTAAGGGGACATCTTTGTAAAAAAGATGTCCCTTCAATACATTGAACTCGAATTTAAAAAATGCTATATTTATAGAAATAGGCTTTAAGGAGAATTTGAGTATGAAAAACTATTACGGTGTAAACCTTAATGAACAAAGAAAAAAACTTTTAGAAAGTGAAAAATGCCGTTTTTTAGTTGACTTTATAAAAGAAAAAGCTGACGCCGCACTCGAAGCCGAATATATTGTTGATAAAATGAGTGACTATATGTCTTATTACTCAACAGGGCACCGTAACGACAAAGAGCATTTAAAACGCCGTAATAACTGTACTGTATTAGCGGCGGCATATTGGCTTTTTGAAGAACAAAAGTATTTGGACGAACTTGTTGACGTTATTCATATTATTTGTAACGAATTTACTTGGTGTATCCCTGCTCACAGTCATATGGATAAAGAGCCGAAAGTAGACTATGTTATACGCAAACTTGATTTATACCAAGCAACAACAGCCAGAATTTTAACCGAAGTTTCGGTTTTGGTTGGCGATAAACTCCCCTACTACATAAACGAAAGAGTTGAATACGAACTTCGCAGGAGAGTTTTTGACGGTTATAAAAACTACTCTTACTTCCCAGAGTCAGAAGGTCAGTTAAATAACTGGGCTACCGTTACTTCTTGCGGTGCAGGTGCTGCTCTTTTACACTTTGGTACAGATGAAGAAATAAACACCTTCTTACCCCGTGTTATGAACGGACTTGACCGATTTATTTCGGGTGCAGATAATGACGGTTGTTGCCGCGAAGGTACAGGTTATTGGCGCGGCGGATACGGAAATTATATTTATCTTGCAAATTTGCTTTATGAGTATTCTAACGGTAAAATTGATTATTTTAACAATAAAAAAATGGAAGCTCAGGCCTACTTCCCCCAAAAAGCAAGACTTAATAAGAATATGACGGTATCCTTTGCCGATGCTTCCTCAAAATTTACTTCCGGTCCGGGATTATTCTGTTTCCTTAAAAAGAAATATTCCGGAGTGCTCTTACCCGAACTCGAACTTTTTGATAAGATTATAAATACTATTTTCTACAATTTAATTTGGATGGACCCCGATTATGAAGAAGATAAGCTGTCATTAGGATATTCTTTCTTAGAAGACTCACAGTGGTATATAAACCGCAAAGAAAAATTCAGTTTTGCGGCAAAGGGCGGTCACAACTACGAACCCCACAACCACAACGATTTGGGAAGCTTTATGATTGTTGTAGGTGAGGATAATCCGCTTGTAGATTTAGGTGCGCCCGAATATATCAGGTACGAAAAATATGACGACAGAATGGTTTACCTTAACTTCTCGTCACACGGTCACAGCGTACCGATTATTGACGGCGAATATCAAGGACTTGGCGAGGAATATAACACCGAAACGGTTACCGTAAATGATGATACCTTCTCGCTAAACTTTGAAAAGGCATACCAAAAAGGCTTAATTAAGAAAGCAAACCGCACCTTTAAACTTAGTGAAGACGGCGTAATTTTAACCGATACTTTTGAGTATTCTAAAGAAAATCAAGTAATTACCGAACGCCTTGTAACTCGCATCAAGCCCGAAATAAAAGAAAACGAAGTTGACCTTGGTAGCGCAAAAATACTTTTTGACCCGAATTTATATTCGGTAAAGGTTTCTACCGATTCTTACAACAAGCACGGTTGGGGAGTTGACCCGAACAAACTATACAAAGTACCCGTTTATCTTATTGATTTTAATGCAAAGAACGAAAACCAGACCGAATTCCTATTCGATATAAGAATAAAATAGCAAAAACGCGACCGAAAGGTCGCGTTTTGTTATTTTTATTTATTTATTTCCTTAATATCATAAGGAGTAGTTTGGTAAACAAAATAGTTAAGCCAGTTTGAATAAAGCAAATTAGCGTGTGACCGCCAGGAAACTATCGGCTCGTTTTCGGGGTTATCATCGGGAAAATAGTTTTTGGGCACTTCAATTGGTTTTCCCTCGTTTAAATCCCTAAAATATTCATTTGCTAATGTATTTGCGTCATACTCGGAATGGCCCGTAATAAAAATCTGTTTGCCCTCTGCCGTTGCTAAGGCGTAAACCCCTGCCTCTTCAGAAGAGGCTAAAATCTTAAGTTCTTTACACTTTTTAATGTCTTCAATATCAACCGTAGTATGTCTTGAATGTGGCACCATAAAAATATCGTCAAAACCGCGGAAAAGGATTGAACGTTTATAGTCCGCTTTGTGCGGGAATATACC
>JAZSDM010000148.1:0-14158 GCA_045531145.1 Acutalibacteraceae bacterium
GAAAAAATTTCCGTCTTGGAGCGACGAATTTTTTCGACCGCGACGCTTCGTTATTCTCGCTTAATCGTCCACAGGACGCGCTCGCAACCTCACCCAAAACTAGTGCGCTTTGGGCTGCGCCACACCTCGAAGTATTTTAAATTTAATATTAAAACTATGTAATTATATCGCAAATAATTGCCGTTGTCAAGAGGTAATTATTTGTGATAAAAATTTTGTGATGAAATTATTTTTAAAATGGTGTTCTATATAAGAATTTGTTGTGTTTTTTACAGTTTAAAATTTCCCTTTATGAAACAAAATGCTACCATAAAGCAACAATAGAGTATTCCAAAAATTATTGTAAAATGATATAATGAAACAAATATAACTAAAAGGAGTTATTTTATTATGGTAGGATATTTTAATGATGCGAAAAAAGAATATGTTATTACCGAAATGAAACCTCGCAGACCACTTGAAAATTATCTTTGGAACGAGGAATTTTTGGCTAACATTAACCACTTCGGTTTTGGTGAAAGTTTTTTAAGACTTCCCGGTAACGCAAGAAGACAGTTGTTCTCCGAATTGGAAGCAACCCGCCTTGTGTACATAAAAAACCGTGAAACTGGCGAGTTTTGGGATATTAACCGCAACTATGCCAACAAAGAGTTTACAATGCGCGAAACCCACGTTGGTATGGGCTACCATGAAATGATTAGTGAATATGACGGTGTTAAAACCACATTTGCAATTACCGTTCCTGATAATGCAAAGGCAGAACTTTGGCAAATTAAGGTTCAAAACACAAGCGGTGCCGTTAAAAAGATAAGCGTTGTACCTTATGGTCGTCCTGACGCTAATGTTACCGGTCACTGGGCTTACGGTCATGCTGATTACGAAGAAAGTTTAGGCGGTATTTACTACTGCCACGATGCTTTTGCCGTTGACCACGATTACAGCGGTATTTACTTTAAAGCCGATATGAAACCCGAATCTTACGATGTAAGTGACGTTAACTTCAAAGGTTATAACGAATGGGGAAGTGCTTTGGGTCTTCAAAATGAAAGTTTAAGCAATCAAGGCATTTCTTTTGATAATCACTATTGCGCCGCTTTAAAATTTGATATTGATTTGGCTTGCGGTGAAGAAAAGGTTATAAACGTTGTAGTTGGTATTGCAACAAGTTTGGAAAATGCAATTGAATTATCAAACCAACAGTTAAAACCCGGTGTTTTTGAAGAAAGCATTGCAAAAATCAAGGCCGATTGTGACCAGATGGACGCTATTTACAGCGTTAACACCCCCGATACATACATTAACGGTATGGTCAACACCTGGCTTAAAAGACAAATTTCTTTAGGTAAAACCTGGGGCCGTGTTTATTCAAAAGGCTTCCGTGATATTATGCAAGACGTTGCAGGTTTGGTTGCTTTCGGTATTGATGCCGCTAAAGAAAAGATTATTACCTGCTTAATGCATCAACGTTATAACGGTAACCCGATGCGTGCGTTTGAACCTATAAACTACGAACTTTATCATGACGGCGCGGCTTGGATTCCCGCAACCGTTTTGGCTTATATCAAAGAATCGGGCGATGCTTCAATTTTAGATGTTAAGTGCAATTATTTCGATAATGACGCAGAAGAAACCGTTTTCGAACACATGTATAAAGGTCTTCGCTTCTTGCTTGACAATCGCGGTAAACGTAATATGGTATTATGGGGCGGCGGTGACTGGAACGACTCTATTAATAACGTTGGTCATCAAATGAAGGGAGAAAGCGCTTGGCTTTCAATCGCTACCGTTAAAGCAATTACCGAATTCTGCGAAATTTTGAATTTCGTTGGCGGTTATGACGATTTGATCGCAAAAATCACCGAAGAAAAACGTGTTCTTAAAGATGCAATAATTAAAAACGCTTTCGAAGGTGATAGATTTATCTATGGTATAAACGACTGGGACGAAAAGTTAGGTTCTGAAGAATGTTTTGAAGGTAAAGTTTATCTTAATCCTCAAACTTGGGCTGTTTTGGCCGACATTTTGGATGAAGAAGGTTGCCGAAAGATAATGGATACCGTTGAAGAAAGATTAAAATGCGGCTACGGTTACGTTCAATGTTCTCCCGCTTACTCCAAGAAGGATGAGCATATCGGCCGTATGGCTTACTTTATTCCCGGCGGTTATGAAAACGGCTCGGTTTATAACCACGGTGTTACCTTTAAAATTGCGGCCGACTGTAAACTTGGCAAAAATGATACCGCTTTTGAAACCTTGAAACTTATCAGTTATGATAACCCCGTAAATGCAAATTCGGGTGTTGAACCTTATGTTGTAAGTAATATGTATTTAGGACCGCAAGAATCCTTCCGTAAAGGTTTTGCTCCTTGCTCTTGGATTACCGGTACTGCAGGTTGGTTATACCGCAATATTACCGAATCTATTTTAGGTGTTACCGCTGAATTCGACGGCATTAAAATCAATCCTTGCTTACCTTCACATTGGGACAGTGTTGATATTACAAGAATTTACCGTGGTATTACTTATAATATAGCAATCCGTAAAACAAGTGAAAAGAAAATCACGGTTGACGGTAAAGTACAAGACAGTAATATAATCCCCGTATTCGAAAAGGGAACGGTTCATACTGTTGAATTTCAATTTTAAAGGAATTAAAAAACAATTTTAAGGTGGTTTTTTTTATGACAGATAAAGAATTACGAAAACTTTTAAGCGAAATGTCACTTGACGAAAAATTGGGCGAACTTCAACAAATTCCCGGTCAATTTTTCCGTAATGAGCCTAACCCTGCAGGCGCGGATTTAGGCTTTAATTATCCCGAAGAAACGGTCAGATGTATCGGTTCGAGTATTGATACTCAAGGTGCGGATTTTGTTAAGCAGGTTCAAAAAGAACACATGGAAAATCATCCTCACCATATCCCGATGTTATTTGTTTTGGATATTATTCACGGTTATCACACAACCTTCCCGTCACCGATTGCTCAAGCTTGTTCTTTCGAACCCGAACTTGTAAAAGAATTAGCTTCGGCTACCGCTAAAGAATCTTCGGTAAACGGTTTGCACGTTACTTTATCACCCTCTTTGGACCTTGTGCGCGATCCCCGTTGGGGACGTGTTACCGAAACTCCCGGTGAAGATACATATTTAAACAGCGTAATGGCTAAAGCTATAGTTGAAGGTTACCAAGGCGACGATTTATCTAAAGAAGGTACAATCAGTGCTTGCGTTAAACACTTTGCCGCTTACGGCGCAGTTGAAGGTGGCCGTGAATACGGTACTGTTGACGTTTCCGAACGTAATTTAAGACAATATTATTTGCCGCCTTATAAAGCAGCGGTTGATGCAGGGGCCGGTATGCTAATGTGCGGATTTAACTCTATTGCAGGTATTCCTGCTTCTGCCGATAAACACATTTTGCGCGAAATTTTGCGTGACGAATGGGGTTATAAGGGCGCTGTTATCAGTGACTATGGTTCAATTAATAATATGAACTCACACGGTATTTCCGACGATAACGCCGTTCTTTCAAAATTCGCTATTGAAGCCGGTATTGATATTGAAATGTGTATTAATCGTTATGTAACCGGTCTTCCTAAACTGCTTGAAACAGGCGAAATTTCAATGGATTTAATTGATGAAGCGGTTTACAGAGTATTAAATCTTAAAAACCGTTTAGGTTTGTTTGAAAATCCTTACCGTTTTGCCGACCAAGAAAAAGCAAACAAAATTAACAGATGTAAAGAATTTTTGGATTTGGGTCGTAAAGCCGTTCCAAAATGTTCTGTTTTACTTAAAAACGAAGAAAAAATTCTTCCTCTTGATGCTTCAAAGAAGATTGCATTTATCGGTCCTTTCTTAAATCTTACTGATTTCCGTGGTGCTTGGGGTGGTAAATTATATGTAGATACCAAGATTCAAGACGAAATCACCGAAAGATTCCCCAAGGCTAAATTTACCTTTAATGACGGTTGTAAGATGATTGGTAAAGAACAACCTGAAATTGAGTTCTATCAATACAAGGAAGACGTTTACGAAAGCGATCCCGTTGCACGCAAGAAAAAAATTGCCGCCGCTGCAAAAGCTGCTAAAAAAGCCGATGTTGCAGTATTGTTTATAGGTGAACACCCCGATACCGGTGGGGAACTCAGTTCAAAAGTATTCTTGGAAATCCCGCAAATTCAACAAGAATTGTTTGATGCTGTATCTGCGGCTAACCCCAATACAGTTGTTGTATTCTTTAACCACCGTCCGTTAGATATCAGAAAGATTTCTGCCGGTTCTAAGGCTGTGCTTGATGTTTGGTATGGCGGCACTATGACTGCAGAAGGCGTTGTTGATATGTTGTTCGGCGATGTTGCTCCTTCGGGTAGACTTACCATGAGCTTCCCGAGAACAGTTGGTCAATGCCCGATTTATTACAATATGCTTCCAACCGACCATTCACCTTTACTTTTGGAACATTATGTAACAGGTTATATTGACTGTCCGCTTGAGCCACTTTACAGTTTCGGTGAAGGTTTAACCTATACCGATTTCGAATATAGCGATTTTAAGTTAAGTAAAGACGCTATTGGCGAAGGCGAAAGTCTTACTGCAAGTGTTACCGTTAAAAATATTGGTGACAGATCAGGCTATGAAACCGTACAAATGTATATTCGTGACAGTTGGTGCAGTGTTTCTCGTCCTATAAAAGAACTTAAAGGGTTTGAAAAAATCTGGCTCGAAGTAGGCGAAAGTAAAACGGTTGAATTTACTATCACTCCCGAAACCTGTATGTTCTATAATGTTGATTTGGAATATGTTTGGGAACCCGGCGAAATTCAAGTTTTCGTAGGTCCTAACAGTAAGGTTAATGAATCTAAAACATTTGAACTTAAATAATTTTGAAAGAAGTGTCTTGATTAAAGGCACTTCTTTTTAATTTTTATATTTACAAGTTTAATTTTTATTGATATAATATATACACTAATGTTTATTTTGAGGTATAGTATGGATTACAGTATTAATTCTCTTGTTTTCGCATCTACCTTTGCGTTGCCGAGCGTTGTTGCCGATAAATACTTAAAATTAGCCAAGGGCGAGCATATAAAAGTGCTTATTTACATAATGCGAAATAGCGCCGATTTGCCTGAGGTAGAGAAAATTGCTAATGAGACCGATGTTTCGGTTTATGATGTAAAAGAGGCGTTGCTTTTTTGGGCGGACGCTGGAATACTTGTACCCAAAGAAACGACTTCCTCGACTACGGACAAGCCAAAAACCGTTAAAAAGGTTATAAAACCGCAAAGGGAAGACGTTGCAAAACGCGGGCTTGAAGATCCGAAAATACGTTATATGCTTAATGAAACACAACTTAAATTTGGCAGGAATTTAAAGACTAACGAAACCTCAACATTAGTATGGCTTTATGATGACCAAGGGTTAGATGTATCCCTTATTTTACTTATTGTACAGTACGCGGTAACCCATAATAAACCGAATATCCGCTTTATTGAATCGGTTGCAACCGATTGGTTGGATAAAGGAATTGATAACCTTGCCGATGCGGACGAAGAATTACGCAAGTTGGCTTTAGGTGAGCAAGCGTGGAGTGCAGTGCAGTCGGCATTTGGACTTGAACGCAGAAAACCCAGCAAAAAGGAAACCGAACTTTCGGTTAAATGGATAGATGAATGGAAAATTTCAAAAGAAATGCTACAGTTGGCTTATGAAGCTTGTGTTGATACAAAATCGAAATTTTCTTTTCCGTATGTCGCAAAAATAATAGAAAATTGGCACAGTAAAGGCTTTGAAAATCCGCAGGATGTTGAAAATGATAAAAAACCAACCGAAGATGATACCAAAGCCGCTTACGACCTTGATTTATTTGAAAAAATGTTAAATTCTAAGGAATGAATATAATGATTACAAGAGAAGTTACATACAAAAAAGCATTTGAAATAAAAAAACAATCCTTGCTTAAAAAACAGCAACATAGGGAAATGATGCTTGCAGCCGCTTATAATACCAACCCTAAACTTAAGGATATTGATACTAAATTAGCATCTTTGGGTGCAAATTTGGCTTTGACTGCGCTTTCGGGCGATAGTGAAAAAATTGCAAAAATCAAGCAAGAATCCGAAATGTTGTCAATACAAAAAAATCAAATTTTAAATAAAGCGCAAGTACCTGAAATTTCGTACGATTGCCCTTTGTGTAACGACACGGGGTATGTTGGCGGTAAGGTTTGCGAATGTGTTAAAAGACTTGCTAATAGTATAATGCTTAACGAATTCACAAAGGAAATGCCTTTGGATGACTGCAAGTTTGAAAACTTTGATTTAAAATATTATTCAAACAAAGACGACAACCGCAGAATGACTGCGATTTTAAAACTTTGCAAAGAATATGTTATAAATTTTGACCCGCAGTCTTCGGCTAATTTATTATTTATGGGAGCATCGGGTCTTGGTAAAACACATTTGACACTTGCGATAGTTTCGGGTGTTATAGAAAAGGGTTTCACACCCATCTATGGACCTTGCGAAAACCTTTTTTCGCTTATTGAAAAGGAAAAATTTACAGGCGAAAACAAGGGTAGTTATGAAGCGATGATAAACTGTGACTTGTTGGTGCTTGACGATTTGGGCGCCGAAATGTCTACCGCTTTTTCAAAAGCGGCACTTTATAATCTTATTAACACCCGTATGCTTTCAAAAAAGCCGACTATTATAAACACAAACCTTACAATTAAAGAAATCGCTACTCGTTATTCTGAACGCGTTGCTTCAAGACTTATAGGGAATTATAACGCTAACAAGTTCTTGGGTGAGGATATCAGACAACAGAAAATCTTAGGAAAATAGAGGGATACTTTTGGGATATAAAAGATATGACGCCGGTTGTTATGACGTTGCAGTTATCGGCGGAGGTCACGCAGGGGTTGAAGCGGCTTTAGCGGCGGCAAGACTCGGTTGCAAGACAATAATGTTTACAATCAGCGTTGACTGGGTAGGAAATATGCCGTGTAACCCGTCAATCGGCGGTACTGCTAAAGGTCATTTAGTACGCGAACTTGATGCCTTGGGCGGTGAAATGGGCAAGGCGGCGGATAAAACCACCTTACAAAGCAGAATGTTAAATCTTGGCAAAGGCCCTGCAGTACACTCACTTCGTGCTCAAATTGACCGCCGTGCCTACAGTGAATATATGAAACACGCGGTTGAACTGCAACAAGGTTTAGATGTTAAACAGTGTGAAATTGTAAAAATTGAGAAGAATGATGACGGTTGGCACTGCATTTCTAACTTGGGAGCGGAATTTGTCTGCAAAGCCGTGATTTTGGCAACAGGTACTTTCTTGGGCGGCAGAATTTATGTCGGCGAAGTAAACTATTCCAGCGGACCTGACGGTAACTTTCCTGCAAACGAGTTAGCGGAATGTTTAAAAGAGTTGGGTGTGCCGCTTAGGCGCTTTAAAACAGGTACACCTGCAAGAGTTGCAAGGGACAGTATTGATTTTTATTGCCTCGAAGTACAAGAAGGGGACGAGCGGGTTGTTCCGTTTAGTTACTCTACCGAAACACCGCCTGAAAATAAGGTGGTTTGCCATATTGGTTATACCAATGATGATACAAAAGAAGTAATACTTAAAAATATTAACCGTTCACCGCTTTATTCGGGTGATATTGAGGGTGTTGGCCCGCGTTACTGCCCGAGTATAGAGGATAAAATCGTGCGTTTTGCCGATAAAAAAAGGCATCAGTTTTTTATTGAGCCTTGCGGCGAAAGAACAGAAGAAATGTATTTACAAGGTATGTCGTCTTCACTTCCTGAAGAAGTTCAGATTGAGTTTTACAAAACAATACCTTGCCTTAAAAATGTTAAGATTATCCGTAATGCTTATGCTATCGAGTATGACTGTATAGACCCGTCTGCCTTGAAAGCAACTCTTGAAATGAAAGAGTTTGAGGGGCTTTACGGCGCAGGGCAGTTTAACGGTTCTTCGGGTTATGAAGAAGCGGCTGCACAGGGGCTTATTGCGGGCATTAATGCCGCTTTAAAGGTGCAGGGTAAAGACCAACTTGTATTATCGCGTTCGTCTTCTTATATAGGTACTTTGATTGACGATTTGGTTACCAAAGGTTGTCAGGACCCTTACCGTATGATGACTTCGAGAAGTGAATACCGTTTGCTTTTAAGACAGGATAATGCCGACGAAAGACTTATGCCTACAGGTTATAAAATAGGGCTTGTAAATAAAGAAACTTATGACGCTTTCAGACTTCGCACCAAGCAAAAGGAAGAAGAAATTGAAAGACTTAACTCCACATTCATAGGTCCAAACGTGAAACTTAATACAATAATGGAAGAATTGGGCACAGCGCCTATGACTACGGGAATGCGGCTTTCTGACCTTGTTAAAAGACCGCAACTTTCTTATGATATTTTAGCCGAGTTTGATAAAGACCGCCCCGAACTTTCAAAGGATGTTACCGAAAAGGTAGAAACCGAAATTAAGTACGAAGGGTATATAACCCGTCAACAAGCGCAGGTCAACGAAATGCTAAGGCTTGAAAATAAACTTATTCCTAAGGATATTGATTATAATAATGTTTACGGTTTGCGCCTTGAGGCAATAGAAAAATTAAATAAGATTAGACCTACAAATATTGGTCAGGCTTCGCGTATTTCGGGGGTAAGCCCTGCCGATGTTTCGGTTTTACTTATTTATCTTGCGAAATAATAAATATCCCTCATTAAGTGAGGGATATTTTAAAATTTACCGTTTGTTAACAAATGTTATAAAAAAAGGAAATAATATTGTTATATGATGTGTATACTCGAACTAAAGGAGAGTCTTTATGGAAGATTTTAATTTTGGAAATAACGGACCTAACGGATATTACAGTTATACTCCGCCTAAAAAGAAAAAAGCAAAAAAATACGGCGCTTGGGTTGTGATAATATCTTGCATTTTGTCGGCGGTTATTGGTGCTACAAGCGCGGCTACTGTCTTTGTTTTTCTTGGCGAAAACACTAAATCAGGGAATTTGCAACAACCCATTTTGCAAGGCAATAATGTCAGTATTAATGTTGACGAGCAAGCAACAAGTGTAGTAGAAGCGGTGGCTACAAAAGTAACACCGAGTGTTGTTGGTATCAGAACTACAACATCGGTTATGAGTTTCTTCGGTAATCAGGAAGCAAGCGGGGAAGGAAGCGGTGTAATTTACCGACAGGACGGTTATATAATTACCAACTACCATGTAATTGCCGACGCAATAGGCGGTTCTTCTTCAAAGATTGAAGTCTTCTTGGATGGCGATGCAAATTCACAAAGTTACGCGGCAAGTGTTGTTGGCTACAATATTTCATCAGACCTTGCGGTTATTAAAATTAATGCAACAGGACTTACTGCGGTGGAGGTTGCAGATTCTACCGAACTGAAAGTCGGTCAGTATGTCATAACTGTGGGTAACCCCGGCGGACTTGAGTTTATGGATAGTGTGACTTACGGTGTTATAAGCGGTCTTGACCGTATTGTATCTTCCGATTCTGATATTTCGCTTATACAGACCGACGCCGCAATAAACCCTGGTAACTCGGGCGGTGCTTTGGTTAATACCGACGGTTATCTTGTAGGTATTAACAGTTCTAAAATAGTTTCGGAAGAGTTTGAGGGAATGGGATTTGCAATACCTTCAAATAAAGTCATTGAAATTTGCAACAAAATAATCGAAAAAGAGAATTCACCCGAACCGTATATTGGCATTACTTTAAGCGAAAGATACAGCGCGCAAATGCTTATGCTTTACGGTTATCCTAAGGGAGCGGTTGTTTTAAGCGTTGCCGAGGGCAGTCCTGCTTATCAGGCGGGTCTTAGAAAAGGTGATATTATTACCGAATTTAATTCTAAAGTGGTGGAAGATTACAAACGATTCAATAGTTTATTCCAAGATGTTTCGCCTAAACAACAGGTGACTATTAAAATTTACAGAAACGGTAATTATTATTCTGCTAACTTGACGGTTGGCTCTAATAATTCGGTAGAATAAATATTTTAAGCCTGACAATTTTGTCAGGCTTTTTTACTTGCATTATATATAAATATATAGTATAATTAATTGATTATATTTTAAGGAGTATTTTAATTGCAAAAAAACATCGTTTTTGAAACTCAAACAGAATATGCAAAACGTGTTTTTGCACTTTCTGCTAAGATATACGGCGGTAACCCAAAGGCTTGCGTTATAACCTTTGGTTGCCAACAAAACGTAAGTGATTCGGAACGCTTAAAGGGTATGCTGGCTACAATGGGATATACTATTATTCCCGAACCCGAACAAGCCGATTTTATTATTTTTAACACCTGCGCTGTGCGTGAACACGCAGAGGATAGGGTTTACGGCAATATAGGAACCACTAAAAAAATAAAGCAAGAAAGACCGAATACAATAGTTGCAGTATGCGGTTGTATGGTGCAGCAGGAAAAGGTAGCGCAAAAAATCAAAAAAAGTTATCCTTATATTGATATTGTAATGGGAACTCACGTTGAACACCGTCTGCCCGAATTTTTGTATAAACGCCTTAACGGTTCACCCCGTATTTTCGAACTTTCGCAAGAAGATAATACTATTGTTGAGGATGTTCCAATAAAGCGTGACGGTAAGTTTAAAGGTTGGCTTCCAATAATGTACGGTTGTAATAATTTTTGTACCTACTGTATTGTGCCTTATGTAAGGGGCAGGGAACGTTCAAGAGAACCCGAAAAAATCATTGCCGAAGCAAAGCAGATGATTAAGGACGGTTATAAAGATATAACCCTTTTGGGACAAAATGTAAATTCGTACGGTAAAGGCTGCGAACACGGTGTCAACTTTGCAAAACTGCTTAGAATGTTAAATGATATCGAGGGTGAATTCAGAATTCGGTTTATGACTTCCCACCCAAAAGACTGCACAATAGAACTGCTTGATACAATTAAGGAGTGTGAAAAGGTAAGCCACCATTTGCATTTGCCTTTCCAAAGCGGTTCAAGTCGAATACTCAAACTTATGAACCGTTATTACGACCGCGATTCTTACTTAGAACTCATTAAAAATGCTAAAGAACGCATACCTGATGTTGATTTAACAAGTGATATTATTGTAGGCTTTCCGGGTGAAACCTATGAAGATTTTAAAGAAACTTTAAGCCTTGTTAAAGAAGTTAAGTTTGCGTCACTCTTTACTTTTATCTATTCTGCGCGTGAGGGCACACCTGCTGCTATAATGGACGATCCCGTTTCCCGCAAAGAAAAGGGTGAGTGGTTTAATGAACTGTTACTCGCTCAGGAAGAGGTTGCAAAAGAAAACATAAATAAATTCTTAGGCAAAACTTTTCGTGTTTTGTGCGACGATTACGGCTCTAAAGAGGGATATATGTCAGGTCATACTTCAGGTACGGCGGTAATCGAATTTGAGGCGGACGAAAGTTTACTTGGTAAATTTGTTGATGTTAAGGTAGATTCTTACACAAACTGCTTTAACGGAACTTTAATAAATAATTAATTAAAAGAGGTATTTAAAATGGATGTAATTGAATTAACAAGAGAATTAGGAAAAGCAATACAAGCAGATGAACGCTATATTCGTTTTGCAAAAGCTCGCCTTGCTAATGATGATGATGCTGATTTACAAAACGCAATCGGTCAGTTTAACATTAAAAGAATGGAACTTGAAAAGGCTGTAGGCGAAGAAAATAAGGACGAAGAAAAGGTTAAAACACTTAACGAAGAACTTCGCAAATTGTACGGTGAAATTATGTCAAGCGCAGTTATGGTTGAATACAACACCGCAAAAGCGCTTTTGGACCAGTTAATGAACGAAGTAAACACTGTTATTTCAAAATCGCTTGACGGTGAAGACCCTGCAACCTGTGAAACAGATGCAGGTTGTACAGGCAGTTGTTCTACTTGCGGCGGTTGCCACTAAAGATTAAGAAATAATTTGAAAGGAAGTTAAAAATGGCAGAGTTATCTCCAATGATGAAGCAGTATAACGAAATTAAAGCGCAAAATGAAGACAGTATACTGTTTTTCAGAGTGGGCGATTTTTATGAAATGTTTTTTGAAGATGCCAAAAAGGCTTCCGAAGAATTGGATTTGGTTTTAACGGGTAAAGAATGCGGTTTGGAAGAAAGGGCGCCAATGTGCGGCGTTCCTTTCCACAGTTGCGAAGCATATATTGCCCGTTTGGTTGAAAAGGGTTATAAGGTTGCAATTTGCGAACAAACCGAAGACCCGTCTGCCGCTAAAGGACTTGTAAGACGTGATGTTATAAGAACAATCACCCCTGGTACTGTTTTTGAAGACAGTATGCTTGACGAGGGTAAAAACAATTATCTTGCAAGTGTTGTGCTGTCGAGCGGTGAAGTGGGACTATGTTTTACCGATGCTTCAACAGGCGAATGTCACGCTACATTACTTTCCGAGGACGGTTTTCAGTCCCGTGTAATTGACGAAATTTCGAGATTCTCCCCAAGGGAACTTTTACTTTCAGAAGATTTTAAAGTAAATGCGCCTTTAGTGTGGGAATTTTTAGAACGCAATTTTGGGGGTGTTATAACCATTCGCCAAAATGAGTGTTTTGACTATTTGCAAAACGAATCCTTAATACTTAAGCATTTTGATGTTATAAGCGTAGAAAATATCGGACTTATTAAAGAAAGTGCTGTTACAACTGCTTTCGGTCTTATACTCGGTTATCTTTACGAAACGGGTGTAAACGGTCATATTTCGGTTAATGAAATTGATGTTTATACTGACAGTCAGTTTATGCGGCTTGATATTACAGCAGTAAGAAACCTCGAACTTTGCGAAACTATGCGCACAAAGTCTAAAAAAGGCTCACTTCTTTGGGTGCTTGATAAAACCAAAACTGCAATGGGTAAAAGACTTATTCGCAGTTGGCTTACCCAACCGCTTTTGAATATTGCCGCAATTAATCTTCGTCAGAATGCTGTAGAAGAACTCGTTTCCGATATGATATTGCGTAGCGAGATTATAGAAAATTTAAGCGGTATCCGTGATATTGAGCGTATTATGACCAAGGTGGTTTACGGTTCAGCTAATGCTAAAGATTTGCTTAATTTAATGACTACCGCACAAAAATTCCCGTATATTAAAAGTTTGCTTGCGGGTGTTAATTGCCGAATGTTAAAGGAAATTTATTCGGATATTGACACACTCCAAGATATCGCAAACCTTATTGCCGAGGCTATCAACCCCGAAGCCCCTGCAACTTTACGCGAAGGCGGAATTATTAAAGACGGTTATGACCAACTTGTTGATACTTTAAGACACGATATGAAATCGGGTACAGGTGTTCTTGGTGAAATTGAGGCACGGGAAAAGGAACGCACAGGTATTAAAAATTTGCGTGTGCGATATAATAAAGTTTTCGGTTACTATATCGAAGTTACAAATTCTTTTCTTGATAAAGTGCCCGAAGATTACATAAGAAAACAAACCCTTACTAATGCTGAACGTTTTATTACCGAAGAACTTAAGGAAATTGAAAAGCGCGTGCTTACCGCTAAAGATAGAATTGTTCAGGTAGAGTATGAGATTTTTGACAGAATCCGCAAAATAACCGCAGGTGAGGTAAAGCGTTTTCAAAAAACTGCCTGCGCACTTGCAAAACTTGATGTTTTATGTTCCTATGCTTTAGTGTCTTCAGAAAATCATTATTGCCGTCCGCTTGTGAACGGTGAGGGTGCAATTTCGATTAAGTCGGGCAGACATCCTGTTGTAGAACAGGTGATTAAAACTCCGTTTGTATCTAACGATACATTTCTCAATATGAACGATGACCGCTGCGCTATTATTACAGGACCTAATATGGCGGGTAAATCTACCTATATGCGTCAGGTAGCGCTTATAACTCTTATGGCGCAAATTGGTTGCTTTGTACCTGCTGGGACGGCGCAAATAGGCGTTGTAGATGCAATTTTCACCCGTGTAGGCGCTTCGGACGACTTGGCTTCAGGCCAGTCTACCTTTATGGTTGAAATGAGCGAGGTTGCCGATATTCTTAAAAATGCTACCAAAAACAGTTTGCTGATATTGGACGAAATCGGCAGAGGTACTTCCACCTTTGACGGTATGTCGATAGCGCGCGCTGTTTTGGAATATGT
>JAZSDM010000130.1:0-2773 GCA_045531145.1 Acutalibacteraceae bacterium
GTAAACCCTGCGCCGTATTCTACACATATTTCCCTCATTGCTCTGTCGGCAACACCAGCCATTGGAGCAAGAGCGGCAAAACCTTTAATTTCAATATTTCCTATATTCATAACTCAAATTATACTTAAAAATATAAAAAGTGTCAAATTTTTTATAAAAATATGATGACATATTAATTAAAAAGTGATATAATCTATTATATATATGTAAAAATAGGAGGTATACGTCTTGAAATTACTTGCGATTGACGGTAACAGTTTAATAAACCGTGCCTTTTACGGCATTAAACTTTTGACCACTAAGGACGGTCAGTACACAAACGCGGTTTACGGTTTTATTAACATTTTGCACCGCTTGGAAGAACTTGAAAATCCTGACGGTGTGGCAGTTGCTTTCGATTTAAAGGCGCCTACATTCCGCCATATAAAATATGCCGAATACAAAGCAGGCAGAAAAGGTATGCCTGAAGAACTGCGCAGTCAGATGCCTATTTTAAAAGAATGGCTTACCCTTGCGGGATACACCTGTATTGAGTGTGAGGGTTTTGAAGCGGATGATATCTTGGGTACATTGGCTTATTCCTGTGAAAACAGCGGAAATGAATGTGTTATTTCCACGGGTGACCGTGACTCTTTACAACTTGTATCCGACCACACAAAAGTTTTGCTTGCCTCAACCAAAATGGGCAAACCCGAAATTATTAACTATAACAAAGAAACTTTGTTTGAAAAATACGGTCTTACCCCCGAAGAAATGATTGAGCTTAAAGCGCTTATGGGTGACTCGTCCGACAATATCCCTGGTGTTGCGGGCGTGGGTGAGAAAACTGCTACTGACCTTATCACCCGTTTTCACAGTATTGATTATATTTATGAAAACTTCGAAACACTTGATATTAAAGACAGCGTAAGAAATAAATTAGCGGTAGGAAAAGATTCGGCATTTTTAAGCCGCGAACTTGGAACGATTTGTAAAACTGCTCCCATTAACACAAATGTGGAAGATTACAAAACCAAATCAGCAAATACCGAAGAATTAGCGCGCCTTATGACAAAACTTGAATTTTTTAAGTTGATGGAAAAAATGAATTTAAAGGCGCAAGCGGTTACACACACCGAACAAAAATCAACCAAAACCGTAACCGTTTCAAACGATATTTGTTTAAGCGACACTGCTTACATTTTTGAGCAGGACGGTCAGTTTGCGGTTTTATCGGGTGATAAAGTCTTTAAATGTGACGAGCAAACCGCAAAAGAAATTTTTGAAAACGACAAAATTTCAAAAAAAGTTTACGATTACAAAAACCTTTATAAAAGATTTTGCGGTATAATTAATGTAGATTTTGATGCTTTACTTGCAGGATATCTTTGCAATCCGTCGGCGTCTTCTTATGCGCCTGACAGACTTGCGCAGGAATATTCGGCTTCCCTTCCCGAAATTGTGGGTGAGGCTGACGATATCATTAAAAATACCTGCCTTTTTGCAGATACTTGCGAAAAACTTTATAAAGAACTTGAAAAAACAGAACAGTTAAAACTTTTAAAGGAAATTGAAATTCCTTTGGCAAAAGTTTTGGGCGATATGGAACTCAGAGGTTTTCTTGTTGACCTCGCGGGACTTAAAGCAATGTCCGAAGAATTGGCACAGCGTATAAGCGAGATTGAAAACCAAATTTATTCTTTGGTGGGTTATGAATTCAATCTCAATTCACCAAAACAGTTAGGTGTTGCTTTGTTTGAAGAATTGGGACTTCCCGCCAAGAAAAAAACCAAAAGCGGTTACAGTACCAACGCCGAAGTTTTGGAAGATCTAAAAGACAAACACCCTGCAGTATCATTACTGCTTGAATACCGCCAGCTTGCAAAACTTAAGTCCACTTATACCGACGGTTTACAGGGTTGCATAGCACAAGACGGCAGAATTCACTCCACCTTTAACCAAACCGAAGCGAGAACAGGCAGAATAAGTTCGCTTGAACCGAATTTGCAAAATATTCCCGTAAGAACCGAGCAAGGAAAAAGACTGCGTGAATTTTTTATAGCAGACGAAAATAGAGTTTTAGTCGATGCCGACTATTCACAGATTGAACTTCGCGTTCTTGCGAGTGTTTCGGGCGACGAGAATATGATAAACGCCTTTAAATCGGGTGCGGATATTCACACCGCTACCGCCGCTCAGGTTTTCGGGCTTCCGATAGATATGGTTACCCCCGTGCTCCGCAGTCGTGCAAAGGCGGTAAACTTTGGTATTGTTTACGGTATCGGCGCATTTTCACTTTCAAAAGATATTGACGTTACAAGAAAAGAAGCCGACAGTTATATTAAATCCTATCTTGCCACCTACCCGAAAGTTGCATCCTATATGGAAAACACCATAAATGATGCTAAACTAAACGGCTATGTTACCACCCTTTTCGGTAGAAGACGATATCTGCCCGAACTTTCAAGTTCTAACGGAATGTTACGCGCCTTTGGTGAAAGGGTTGCAAGAAACGCGCCCATCCAAGGCACTGCGGCGGATATTATAAAACTTGCGATGATAAAGGTTTTTGACACATTAAAGGATAAAGTTCCGTCAGCAAATCTTATTTTACAGGTGCACGACGAACTAATTGTTGAATGTGATGCAAAAGACGCTCAAATGGTTTGTGATATTTTGAAAACCGAAATGGAAAATGCAGTAACTTTAAGTGTTGACCTTATTGCCGATGCCAACTTTGGCAAAAACTGGTTAGAAAGTAAAGGCTAATGAATATTTTATTTGTTTGTACGGG
>JAZSDM010000104.1:0-2079 GCA_045531145.1 Acutalibacteraceae bacterium
CGATTTTTTGCGCTACATTTTCCATGTGCCTGTTTCCTTTTTGTTGTTGATTATTTTGTGGTTATTATAATCAATCATAGAAACAGGCATTTTTCAAGCCCTGTTTTTTAAAATGTGCGCAATTTTCCGGACGTTATCAAACTATTACTATGCAGTTATTACTTGTATAAATAATCTCTTAAATTTTTATCCATCCAATTTTAATCGGAGAACATGGCACTGTAATTTTTTATTAACGCCTGACGAAATAACGTTTTTGGAAGGACTTTGTGATTATTTCTATGTTGAAAACAAATTTCATAGTAATCAAAAGCAAATGTCAAATTTTATAAACAAAATTATAAAATGTTCTACTTTAGCGAAATTGCCATGTTGCGCAGTCAGAAATAAAAATAAATTTTACGATACTTTATTATTTACTTTTTTTCCTCCAATATTTGAGCAAATCTATCGCAATATGTGTTTAAGATACCTTAGATGTCCTATTGTAGATCCTCCATCTTCAAAATGTCCAATGAAATTTAGATATTCCCTTCTGGATAAAAAACATTTGGCAAATAATTCTAATGTATTTCGTTTATTTAATAGAATATCACCACAATATGATTTTAATGCGGAATATCAAAGATTTCACTTACTAATCAAAGTAAGAGATGCTTTTGCTCATGGGGCATTATTTTTTCAATACAACGCCCCCTTGCATATGACTCTTCATAAAGTTTTTGTAAACCAATTTTTTATTTTTTCAGAGATAGATAAAAACTGGTTTCCCATAGAACAAATCTCTGATTTAAATCTTATTTATGAAAACCAAATAAAGTAATATTTGTGGGAATAGTATAATGCCGACTCCGAGAGCGGTTTCCTGAAATTTGGGGTTGGTTAGATTTGTCAAGGTTGGGCAGCCGCCGTAGGCGAGTGCGATGAAAATATAGGTTACGGCAGCAATGATGACGGTGGCAAGAAAAACTTTGACTGCGGTATAGATTTTGTAAGCAATAGTCTTTCCGAAGCGTTTTTGATCCTGCCAGTAAGTTTTTTCTCTGGCAGCCTGCCGTCGGGTGAAGCGGTTGAGGCAGTGAAAGCCGTAGCAGATCAGAAAGAGGATAAGCAGAAGAAGTTCAAACATTTTGTTCCTTTCTCCGGCCAGGGATTTCTCCCTGACCGGCTTTTCTTTTCCTTTATGTTGTGAATATTCCGGCGATGCCGTCACCCAACAGCGGCACATCGTGACCGTCAACGGCAGCGAACTTTTCAATCAGTTCGCAGGCGGTGCGGGATAAAAGATGTTCCGCTTCGGTGTCGCCGGGAACATAGTGTTTGCCTTCTTCCACTTGATAACCGTTTAGCTGATAGAATTTTGCTCTTGCATCAGCCCATGCACAGGCAAGCTCTGCAACGGTGTAATGAAGTTTTTTTTCCGGCTGTTTTTCATTCAGAAAACGGGCGATTCCCTCCAACGATACAAATTTTTCTCCTTTGATGATCTTCATGCAATTTTCCTTTCTTGGTTAAAATGAAGATTTTGTTCCAACAGATAACGCTCTTCCCGGTTCATCCGCTTGACGGCATCAAGAACCAGCGTCACGGAAACGGGAAGTTTGTGCTGAACATCCTTTGCCGAAGAGATCAATTCTGCCGCTTCCTTTATTGTAAGATTTTCCCATTTTCGACGGGGGATCGTAGGAAGGCGGCCTTCGCAAATCATTTGGGCAAGGCGTTCTCTCTGCTCTATAGTTGCAATTCCCGCCAACTGTGGCGGGGCAATTTCAAGTTGAAATCCCCGAAGAATTTCTTCCCGGGGGCTTATTCTGGCATTGACTGCCAGACGACCGGCAAGGTCATCTTCAGCAACGATTGAACTTCCGAAATTAAAATATGCGGCAAGCGATTCAAGCATATTAAGATAAATCTCCTGCTTGAAATTGGTTACAAATACCACCTCCGGATATTTTAAGGAGGGCAGCCGGTAGATGATGTTTTCCAGATGCTCTTCTGTAAAGGCAGACAGTTCCATTAAACGCAGTTTCATCTGCCGATTACGGTAGGCGATCCGAACGGAAAACATAAGCCCGACAT
>JAZSDM010000041.1:0-13367 GCA_045531145.1 Acutalibacteraceae bacterium
CGCAGTTCATTACTTCCTAACAAGAAATGAACTTTGATATAAGTATGATAAAGCACTTAAAAAATCAAAGTCCTGTCGGTAAGTAATTGACAGGACTTTTTTATACCTTGGTTTAGGCGGTGCATAACACCGATAAGCACCTTAAAATAATTCGTGTGTGGGCGAGCATAAGTAATAAATCGTCTCGGCGGTTTGAGTGTGGTTTCTCAAATTGTCGTCAATGGAAAAGGTTGTCAGTAAATCGCCATATAAAAAAAGAGAACTGTGCGGGTGGAACCCCTGAAAAAGGAACTATTGTATAAAATCAAGGGCGGAGTGAGATTTCCTGAAAGGTTGCAATAGTAGGCAATGAAAAAACCTAACTCTCAAACCACACTGTAAGCGGAACGAAGGAGCATACCGTTTAACCAATAAGAGTTTTTCCTTGCTTTTTGCAAGGGGAAACTCTAACCTGTTGCACTCCACTTCTGGTCTGCTCCCGTTTACACTTTTTAAAGTTTAATTGAAGATTGAGCATAGCATAAAACATAGTAAAAATAATAACATAAACCTTTTGAAACGAGCATCAAGCGAAGTTTCAAACCCTTGGTTCTTTGGGGATAAAGAATGAACGGGGTGAATAGAGCGAGGCTTTGCCTCGCTCTAGAGGGGAAAACAACAAAACGATTGATTTTGCCAATTATAAGCGATATAATATTTAAAATAGATTTTAAAAGAAAACTCTTTACTTTTGTATCAAATGTTGATTCTCTTGACTGGAAGGATAATGCTACACCCGACAGTATTTGTAACCGAGTGACAAGCAAGGTAAAAAACGGAAGTATTATACTGTTTCACAATGATGCCGACCATACCCCCGCCGCGCTCCCCAATATCCTCAAATGCCTCAAAGACGAGGGGTACGAGTTTGTGTTCATTGAAGACTTAATTTACAAAGAAAATTACGAAATAATCCACGACGGGACACAGTGTAAAATTGAAAATGATAATTAAAAAAGGCTCCCTTGTGTAAAGGGAGCTGGATTTTTGCGAAGCAAAAAGACTGAGGGATTGCGACAACTATTATCCTTACAATCCCACCACCGCAAGCGGTCCCCCTCCCTTTGCACAAGGGAGGCTATTAAAATTATTCCACACTAACCAAATAATCCTTTGTGATAACGGTTTTGCCGCAGGGGCAGGTTAAAGTGCTATTTTCATCAATAGTAAATACTTGCGATTCTATTTCTTTGTCCTCATACATACAATTGCAAGCCGCAGTGCTTAAATCAGATGCGCTTACAAAGTAGGCATTTTCACTATCGGCATCTTTTTTAAATATATACGCTTGTGTGTTTGAAGAATCCGAATATGTATAAAACAGTTGCTTTGGAGAATCTTCATCAGTATCGCCTTGAGCCGAAGAATCGGTAGCGCTTGAAACGTCCGATTCAGTACCGCTTTCTTGTGAGGATTCGTCGGCACCCTCTGTGCCGGAGGCTGTGTCCTTCTCGGTTTCGGTAACACTGTCAAAAAAAGCGTCGTTTGCATTCTTGTCGGAATCTTTACAAGCCGAAAGGACGAAAATAAAGGTGGCTGCCAATAATACGGAAATAAATTTTTTCATATTTTGCATCTCCTCAAAATTTAGTATTTAAAAACCATACCCAAAACTATGCTTTGCAACAATTATACCACTTTTTATCAAAATACGCAATATCAAACTGAAAGGCGGCGAAAATTCGCCGTCTTTTTTAATCACTTGTTGAAAATCTTTGACGTAATTTTTTACTTTACTTCTGTTTGCTCTTCGCTTTTTTCTTTGATTTCAACAGTTATTTCTTGAGCCATAAATTCATCAGCTTTTATAACAGTGATAAAAAGATTATCGTGTTCAAACGAAAAGTTCTGTTCAGGAATACTGCCAATCAACTCGATTATCCAACCGTTAACTGTTGTGGCCTCGATTTCTTCAGAAGGTATAAGTTCGAAAAATTCGAAAAAATCTTCAATATTAGTTGAGCAAAGAACACGGTATGTATTATCGCTAAGTTTTACAAAATTTTCGATAGCTTCATCGCGTTCATCCCAAATTTCACCAACAATTTCTTCGAGAATATCTTCCATTGTAACTATACCTGCGGTCTCGCCGTATTCATTTATGATTACAACCATATGTTTATGTTCTTTTTGCATATCCTTGAACAAAACATCAAGATGTGCGGCCGCCGGAACAAAAGCAGGCTGAAGCATTACATCTTCCAATTTGAAATCGGGGCGGGAATGTTTAAGAAGAAATTCACGTGTATGAAGAATCCCAACAATATTATCTGTATTATCGTCATAGACAGGGATTCGTGAATAGCCTTCAGATTCGATAACTTGTAAAATTTCTTCATCACTTGCTGTTCGAGAAACAAGTGCAATCGCTCTACGGGGTGTCATAACATCTTCGGCAGTCATACCGTCAAGCTTGAAAACATTTTTTATGTATTCAATATCATTCTGATTAAGGCTTCCTTCACCGGCACCGACATCAAGCATCAGTACAATATCTTCCTCAGAAACAGGTTCCTCCTTTTCGTTTGGATCAATGCCAAACAAACGGAGCACCCCGTTTGTAGACACCGTCAACAACCAGATAATCGGTTTTAAAACTTTAGCCAAACCAGCTATCATTCCACATACAGCCTCGGCAAGTTTTTCTTTATGCTTCATAGCTATACGCTTTGGAACAAGCTCACCAAGTACAAGAGTGAAAAATGATAAAACTAAAGTAATAACAATAACTGCTATTGTATTGACAGTACCGACTTGTGATGACGGAATATTAAATATTTCCACGGCCAAACCGGAAAGTCTTTCAGCAAAGTTATCAGCAGCAAACGCAGATCCTAAAAAGCCCGCCAAGGTTATACCGATTTGGATAGTAGACAGAAATCGGGTGGGCTCTTCAATCATCTTAAGCATCTTTACGGCTTTTTTATCGCCATCATCAGCTCTTGCTTTAAGTTTCTTCTCGTTAAGAGAAATAACCGCAATTTCTGTTGCGGCAAAGAACGCGTTTAACAGAATGAGAATAAGTTGTAATAATAGTTGTCCTGTTATATTAGACATATATAAACCTCCAAAATTATAGTAAATGTGTTTTTTCTTTATTAATAAGCTTGCATCAATTCAAATCTACAAAGTAAATATGAATTTTTAGTACAACACATCTGCCATATCTTGAAGGCGTTCGAGCAGCAATAGAGTTGCTACTTCGAGGAAGCGGATCCACAAAACCATCTCCTTTCAATACATAAAATCTAATTGTATATTAGCACAAAAAACTTGTCAAGTCAATGCGATGTGCAAATATTTACAATTCCAACACAAATATTTATAAGTATACCAAATTATAATAAAAACCGGTGCTGCCTTTGGGGTTGCACCGATTTCTTTTAATCACTTATTGAAAATCTTACACCGGAGATTGCTTCAATTTGCTGTCTGATTTCCCCGACAGGTTTATTGTTAGTAACCGTAACAAGCAGTCCTATGCTGTTAGCAACATTACTCTTTGGCGGTACTGATTCTATTACCGCCTCGTTGTCTATATCAGTGCGAATGGCATCGATGATATCGCCGATTTTGCCGGACACTTCGGCTTCTACATAAAAATGGAGTGATCTTTTGCGGTTGCGTTCCAAACGGCTTAAAAATGCTGCTGTAAAGAAACATAAAACGGTTGCTACCAAAGCGCCGCTGTAAAAACCGTAACCCAAAGCAATACCTATTGCCGAGGTTGCCCACATACCTGCTGCAGTGGTAAGACCTGTAACAATATTGCCGTTTTTAACAATAATCATACCTGCGCCCAAAAAACCGATTCCCGATACAACCTGAGCCGCAAGTCTTAAAACATCACCCGAAATATGTAAGGTATGGAAAACATAATATCCCGTAAGCGAACTCATAGCCGAGCCGATACACACAAGTATATGTGTTCTAAGTCCCGCGGCGCTTCCGTGTTTGCCGCGTTCGTTACCAATAACACCACCTGCAACAACCGCCAAAACAAGCCTTATTATAATTGTAACTAAATTAAATTGTTGCAAATAATTAATTACTTCTGACATTATCGGTTTCTCCTTTGTGTTTTTAATATAGGCTATTATATTATATGCGATTAACAAATACAATCACAAATTGTATCAAAACTATTACCTTTTGTGTTAATATGATAAAACACAAATGCTTTATTTTTTGAATATTAAGCCTTTACTTTAACTACGATTTTCTTAACCGGTGCTGCTTCGCCTTTAAAGGATATACCGGGTTTGTGAATATCATTAGGGAAGAAAATTCCGTATTCGCCCTCTTCTATAACGGCTATAGACTGCTTTTCGCAATTTTCAAAAGGCAAATAATCTTTTTGCTCGTCGTATTCGGTTTTAGAGGTCATTTTAGAAATATCACAAACGCCAAATACCTCTACGCCCGAAATTATATACTGAATATCAATATACTTTCTGTGACCTTCATATTTGCAGTCCTTTTCGTCTTTTGTAACATATTCCGAAATCGAACCGCGAATATCGTCACCCTCGATTTCATATTTCCCTACTTCAAGATTTTCTTTTACTGCTTTTTCAATAAAAGCAAAAGCCTTTTCAAATCTTGGGTTTACACCTATATATTTTTTGTAATTTCTAATGTTGTCAACAATCATTTGTAACACCCTTTCGATAATTTATGTTATTGATTATACATCAATTTGCCGTACTATTCAAGTATATTTGTTGTTATAAAATCAACGCCCATATCGGCAAGCGCCTGCCCGTCTTGTTGGTCGTCACAAGTCCAGCAGTTAACCAAAACCCCGTATGAATGTAACATATCCACTGTTTTTTTGTTTAATTGTTTATATTCTATATCAAGGTTAATTCGGTTTTCCTTAAGCAGTTGCGCGGTCTTTTCGGTGACCCTTTTTCCCGTAAGCCACTGCACATCATTATTCGGAAGTAAATCCCTTAAAATAATGCAGTTTTCCCAGACAAACGAAATAAAAATTGCATTTTCTAAATAATCCTCATTTTTAAATTCTTCAATAATCTGTTCAACATCTTGCTTTTCAAAGGGATTTTTAAGTTCCAAAACGCATATTTTTTGGTACTTTTTGCAAATTTTAATATACTCGCTCAAAAGCGGAATTCGTATATCTTTGCGGTTAAATGTTCCGTCCTTATCGGGAAGAAGGATATTTTCAATATCGCTGTAATTACTTTTTTCAACGTCAATTTTTATTTTCCCTTCGCTTACGCGGTCGGTCGTTTCGTCGTGTATGATAACAAATTTGCCGTCCTTTGTTTTGTGAACGTCGGTTTCAATACCGAAGTAAGTTCTGTTGCCCGCCGCAACAAAAGCGGGATTTGTGTTTTCGCGCTCGATACCGCTCAAACCCCTGTGAGCAATCATTTTAACATTCTTTGAATCAATTTTTAGCGTATTCATAAATCCGCCCTCCTGTAATAACAATCATCAACCCATTTTAACGGGTTGTTATCAATATATTCCCAAATTTCCCGATAATCTTTTTCGTTACGTATTATATGGTCGTGGAAAGATTTTTGAAATATTTTATCTGTTGGATGTTTTTGTTTGCACAAACGCGTTGTGACCGATTTAAAAACGCATACTATATCAGATAATGTAGGGCAGGGGCTTGCTCCTGCCGCTTCATTTTGTATCACAATAATAGCGTGTATATGGTTTGGCATTATTACATATTTATCAATTTTTACACAAGTATACCTATTTTCTAAGTCGAGCAATTGTCTCTCTGCAATTTTTCCGTAATCGGACAATCGGTTTTCGGCAGGAGCAAGCCCCTGCCCTACGATGTGAGATAAAATTTCTCTGCGATTATCGGTACATATTGTAACAAAATAATATCCGTTTCCACTGTAATCATAATTTTTAAGCCTTGTGGGTTTTCTTTGCGGCAGCTCCATTTTATCACCCAAATACATTTTAACAAAACTTAAAGCAGATAGCAATCGCTATCTGCTTAGAATTTACATATGTCCGCCTTCGATTTCGGCAGCGTTTTTGCCGTGAAGAATAATGGTCTTATCTTCGGGTACGTATTCGTCGGGGAAGTGAATCATAACATCGTCTTTTTCAAGGTTTGCTTGCAAAGTACGGATGTTTACATCTGCCACACCTACGTTTTCTTTTATAGCAAGGCACGCCGCGTGAGCCGCCGCCTGACCTGTTAGTATTGCAGGGGGAATTACACGAAGTACGTCCCAACCGTAACCCGTACCGTCAGCGCTTCTGCCGGCAGTAATCATATTCGGGTAATCCTTACGGCAAAGTGTTCTTAAAGGCACTTCCCAAAGGTGATCGCGGTGTTCAAAATCGTTTATAGCGCACACCGAATCGTCAAAATGCTTGTAAGCGTCGGAAACTTTAAGCGAATAGTCACCTTTTATATGGCAGGTTGTTCTGAACTGCGGCATCATAGGAAGATGGGTAACTTCGCGAGTCTTTCTATCTTCTTCACCAAGTCTTGAAAGCATTAATTTTTGGTTTGTAACAAGATAATCTGTAACTTCCTCTACAGTAAGTCCTGACCAACGGGGCATATCCTCGGGTTGTTTGTCACCCCAAAGGTTAATGTCGCCGCCACAGAAGTTTTTAAATGCATAAAATATATCTTGTTTGTCAATTGCCGCTTGGCAGGAATCAAGCGAAATCATTTTACCGATGTATGTAAAGTAGTTTTGCCCTGCAACTGTGGGATAACCTGCACGGCGAAGCACATCACAGTCACCCGTAGTATCAATAAGCATTTTACATTCGTAATATTCGGTGCCCGATTTGCTTTCGGTTACAACACCTTTACAAATGTTGCCGTCCATAACGGGATCGCAGGCAATACAGTCATAAAGAAGTTCCACGCCTGATTTTGTCACTTCGTCCATAAGTTGAAGCGCGAAAATATGGGGTGAGTATCTTTGTATATAACGAACATTGGTGGGTTCTGTCGGCTCGCCGTCTTTCCATTCTTCAGGTATGGTATCATACCCTAACTTAGCGCTGAGTCTTGTCCATTTTTCGCAAAGACCGAAAATTATCTGTTTTCCGCGTCCGTTACACATTGGAACAAAAAGGTTAATAAGACCAAGTGTTCCAAGTCCGCCAAGGATATTAGACTTTTCAATAAGCAAAACTTTACTGCCTTGCTGCGCCGCGGTAATCGCCGCCGCAACACCAGCGACACCGCCGCCACAGACGATAACATCATAACTCTTTTTTACATCAATTTTCTTAGTTATACTAACAGTTGCCATTCTTCCGCCCTTAACTAAATTTGGTACATTTATTTTAACATATCTTAATTTTACTGTCAATTTTCAATCCGAAATAATTTAAAATCATAGGATATTTATTTTTTATATCCCTTTAAAAACGCATCACGCGTTGTAAGAACTTCGATTTTTTCTTGATTTCTTTGTTCTGCAAGATATTCGGCAAATTGCAAAAATTTATCGTAATCAAAACTCCACAAATCGTCCGGTTCATATTCGCCTTTTTTAGCAACACTATGGAACATAAAGGTAAGGCAAGCTTTTTCTTCTGCCGCAATGTCAACCAGTTGTTTTAGTTCTTCTATAGTAGTGTGTCCGAAAACTATAACCGAATTGACGCACATATTATCAAATCCGTAGGTCAATTGGTTTACATTATTAACAACATAGTCCGAAACAGCGTATTCTTTAGCCCTTTCGCGCACAATTTCGTGCTGTTCGGTGGGCTTATCTATACTTATTCCACTACGAATATACAAAAAACCCAACTTGCGAAGATGCTCGCCGTTTTCTTTAATAAAATCATTCTTCATCTTACTGCCGGGGGACGCAAAACCGATAGTGTCATCAGTAATCCCAAGCCATTCGTAAAGCAAATTTCTGCCCTTTAGTATATCCTCGTCATCATTTTTGTGGGTATGCCCGTGGCCCGCAATTTCAACCAACGGGTTTTGGTGCATAATCTTCAACTGTTCCAAAGTGATACTGCTTTTTTCACCGCTGTTGGACAAATCAACATAACCCGTAACAATATTAAATGTAGCAGGAATGTTATATTTAGGCAATAGTTCTTCTGCCAAGCGGAAAGCATCTTTTCTGCCGTCGTCCACCGAAATTGTAATTATCCCTTTTGTAAATTTTGACATTCCGCTCCCCCCACGTTTTTGCTTTATATTAAAAGTATAAAATATGGCTCTCCCATTGTCAATACAAAAGCCGCCTTGCATAAAGCAAAACGGCTTCTAAATTATTTGTTTTTAACGGCATCAAGTTTTGTTTGTCGTCTTTGTTTAACTTCTTCAGAAATCGGTTTGATTTCACCTGCAGCAGTAAGTGCCATACGGGTGAATAACGGGCCGAACAATTCGTAAATAAGCACCGCAAACAAGGTAATATTTCTAATAAGCGCGCCCTCGCTTCCCAACTGCATTGCAGTAGCGCACATACCAAGCGCCACACCTGCCTGCGGGAAAAGGGTTATGCCTAAATACTTGCAAATTTTGGGGTCGCAAGCAGTCATTTTAGCGCTCACAAATGTACCCAAATATTTGCCGATACATCTTGTAACAATATAAACCACGCCGATAAGCACAATCGAAAGACTTGCAAAAACGCTTAGTTCAAGTTCCGCGCCGCTTATAACAAAGAAAAGCGCAAACAAGGGTGAAGTCCATTTATCCGCAGCGCCCATAAGGTCGTGCGACAAAGGACAGATATTACAAAATACTGTACCAAGCATCATACAAGTAAGCAAAGACGAAAACTGTATATGAACTCCGCCGATATTAAAGTCAATCATAGAAAGTGACGCGGTAAGGAAAACCGCACCTATAGTTAAATTTAAACGGTTGGTGTTGGAGTTGAAAAGTTTTTCAAGCTGAGTCAGTACCCAACCCATTACTGCTCCCAATAAAAGCGAACACACAATTTCAATTATAGGGTTTACTAAAATTGAAATGATATCAACAGTACCGCTTACAAGGGTTTTTGCTATACCGAAGGATACCGCAAAAATTATAAGTCCCACCGCGTCATCAAGTGCAACTATAGGAAGCAACAATTTGGTAAGCGGACCGTGCGCTTTGTACTGACGAACAACCATAAGTGTTGCCGCAGGCGCGGTTGCTGTTGCAATTGCACCCAAAGTAATCACTTGCGGAAGGGTGAATTTTTCGGGCATAGCAAGGTGAACTCCCCACAATGCCAAATCTACAAAAAATGTAGCGGCAAGTGCCTGAACAATACCTATTACAAAGGCTTGCTTACCGGTTTTTTTAAGGTCATCTAATCTAAATTCGTTACCGATAGAAAAGGCAATAAATCCAAGCGCCACTTCCGACACAAGCGAAAGTTGTGCAACGGCATCTGACGAGTTAAAACCCACTCCATCAAACCCGAAACTGCCCATACAGTAAGGTCCTACCAGTACACCCGCAATAAGATACGCCGTTACTGACGGCAACTTTAACGGTTTAAAAAGTCTTGTCATCAAAAGCCCTGCCAAAAGGGCGATTGACACTGAAAGTAAAATATTCAAACTAAACATCTCCTCAAAATATTGAGTCGCTTTTATCCAGGGCTCAATCCAATACATATTATTCACTTTCAAACCTCAACGATTATACCACCGCCGCCACCTAAAGTCAATGAGATAAATTTGATTTTTTTAATATATTTTGCAATAAAAAAACACAGGAGCGAATCCTGTGTTTTTTATCCTATCAATGCCAGAATATGTAACTGAACCCCATCATTAAGTAAAGAGGTCCAAAGCAATAAACCATAAACATTTCGGTGTGGGGCACTTTGGTTTGAAAACAGTCGGTAACCGCCAAACATTCGAACACATACGCTCCCGTACCGCAAAAATAAGCCACCGCTTTAAGAATATTTTGAATGTCGTGCATTAAAAATGACAGCAAAAACAGTACCGCTGCCGCCGCAACAAAAATATTGCGCAAAACAAGCAAGGCATAGTCTATTTTCGGGTGTAGTCCGTGGGTGAGCTCTTCTTTGTCGGGAATAGTAACATCTACCGTATGTTTAATCTGCTCAAGAATTTTTGGCATAAACTTCCTCCTGATTTTTACTTATATAATTATTCTACCACAAATTAGAAAATCTATCAAGAGTATTTGCAACAAAGTGTAATGTCGCTTTATGCCTTGCGAATGTAAAAAGCACTTCCAAAGAAGTGCTTTTTTAGAAGAGATTCTTTTGGGACATTTGAACTTAATGACCCGAATAAAATATGATTGGAAACTGAAGTTTTTGAACATCTGCCATACTCCACATTTGAATAGTAACCCAATTCTACTATAATCGTAAAATCACAATTAACGGTTCATTTGGATATCATATGTTTCTCTTGTTTTTATATCTAATCTTAACAAATTTTCATCATATTCTAAGTCGGAATATAACAATACCTGGTATTCGTCAGTTAACCAATATCCCATATAGCAAAAAATTTCATCTTGATATGAATAGTTTTCCTCATTCAAAATCTTTTCAAACTTATTTATGATTTTTTCCTTTGCTTCCTCAAATTTCGAGTCTTCTACATCAATTGAATAAAAACTAAAACTTATCAATTCTTTATTTTTATTAAACAAAAGCTGAAAATGTCTATGAGTGCTTATTCCCTCTTTTATTCCAAAATATTCATTATTTAAATTTTTTTCGGCATTATCGTCTGTTATATGTAACATTGAACTAAAAGTTTCTTGTCCATATAATTCTTCATATCCTGAAATACTCTTTTCTATTTCATCTATTTTCACACCATCTATTTCTGCAATTTTTTCTACACACTGCTCATAAGTGTCACCAAAGGCTAAACCATATGGCAACAATTCGCTCGTAGTTTTTGTATTACAACTACATAACGTAATAGGTAATATTAACAAAAGAGTAATTAATAATTTTTTCATTTTTACATCCCTCTACATCATAATACATCTGTTACTTTTACAATATACTCATCGCAAGTTAAAATTTTGATTTTATCCACACTTATTTCAAAGGTATTCTCATCATAAGGTCCTAAATCAAAAACATAATCTTTCTCCGTTAAAACAACGCTATCGTTTTGATACAAATATATTGTCAGCGTTATTGAACTGGCTTTTTTGTTGGAATTGTTTTTTACAATTCCAACAACATCTAAATAACTACTATAAGAACTTGACCCCACATAATCTATTTCAACATTTGAAACCTCAAAATCAGAAACCTTAGGTTCAGATTCTTGTTTCACAAGTTTATTTGTTTCGGTTTTTCCCCTTACTTTATCAAATTCGCTATCGCAACCACATAGCCCTACAAAAATAGTCATAACTATTATAAGTAAGCATATGATTTTTCTACTTAACATTTTTTAACCTCGAAACACCAAAAAGCAAAAGTATAGACGAACAAAAAATTCCTATTGCTTTAACTGCGACACAATACCCCTCATAAATATATCCTAAACTTTGATAATATGCTTCTTCTAAGGTCTTTCCTCCAACAGATTGTATGCTCATTATTTCTAAACCACCTGTTTTTATCGAATTCGCAGCAGAGAAAAATATAATAAGCAAAACAACGGAAAAGATACAAGACGCAATGAAAATAGAAAAATCAAAAGAATTATTTAATATTAACGCTTTAAATTTTCTTTTTTGCACATCTAAATTTCCTTCGTCTTCCTGAACTAATAATATATTTTCGTCCATAATTTCTAACCCCCATGATTATATTAACCGATATTGGTTAATATAATCATACACCATAATCGGTTATCATGTCAATAGGGAGGATTAAAAAATTATGATTTCCTATGATAAATTATGGCAAACTATGAAAGAAAAAGGTGTCACACAATATACACTAATAAAAAAATACAATATTAGTCCTGGACAAATCACTCGATTAAAGCGAAATGAAAGTGTTAGTACGCATACAATCGAAATGTTTTGTAAAATTTTGAAATGTAATGTCGAAGATATTATGCAGTATTTAGATGATGAAAATATTTAAAAGCCGTGAAATTCACGGCTTATTGTTTTGTTTTATTTTCTTTTCTATAGTAATACAAGAAGATGTTAAGATTCTTTGAATTCTACCACAAAGGTTTCTATGTTTTTTGAAAGTTTCTTCATTTATTGAAGTGTTTGAATATAAAAGTTTTAACCAGCTTTCTGTTTCAACACATTCCTTGCGAGCTATTTTGAATTTTGAAAGCATATCCGGTAAACTTTGAGGATATTGCGCTTCGGCAATATTTGCAAAAACACTTGAAGAAGATTTACGAATTTGAAAAATAATGTTCGAGTTACTTTTATGTTCTAAAGTTTTGCAAAGAGTCTCTATATCAATCGCTAAATGTTCGGCGTTTTTAAGCAACGGATTATCCTTCATATTCTCACCTCGTATAACAAGTATAGCAGAAATCCGTATATAAATCAAGGCGAAGCCTTGTATGTAATCCGCAACTTGTTGCGGAATGTAATCATTTCCGCAAGGAAATGCATGTAATCAATCCGAGGGAAAGAACATACAAAGTTCACACTTTGATGACATACCGTTTGCGTTGCAAACGGATTACATACGCCTGACGGCGATTACATACCAATCCTTCGGATTGGATAAAAATAAAGCACTTCCGAAGAAGTGCTTTATTTTTTGGCGCCCCAAACAGGACTTGAACCTGTGACACTGCGGTTAACAGCCGCATGCTCTACCGACTGAGCTATTAGGGCAAAAATGTTGGCATCTACCTATTTTCCCAGGCAGCCTCCCGCCAAGTATCTTCGGCGCAAGCGAGCTTAACTTCCGTGTTCGGTATGGGAACGGGTGGACCCTCGCCGCAATCAACACCAACTGATTTGCTGTGCCTTTCGGCACTATATATAAAACAGTATGCACTGTTTTATGCCAATTATTCTATTTTTTTTGGTGACCCGTACGAGATTCGAACTCGTGTTGCCGGCGTGAGAGGCCGGAGTCTTAGGCCACTTGACCAACGGGCCACATAAAGACAACAACCTTGCCACCATTGTTTTATTAAAAATGCCGTTTAAAAAGACATTAAAATCAAATTGGTGCACCATCAGGGACTCGAACCCGGGACACCCTGATTAAGAGTCAGGTGCTCTACCAACTGAGCTAATGGTGCATAAGTTGGCTCACACCCTGAAAACTGAACAAGTAAAGAAGAATGGATCGAAAAAATAGGTCAAGCCCTCGGTCTATTAGTACTGCCTAGCACACATGTCGCCATGCTTACACTTGCAGCCTATCAACCCGGTAGTCTTCCGGGGACCT
>JAZSDM010000016.1:0-55137 GCA_045531145.1 Acutalibacteraceae bacterium
ATAAAGCGCAACGCTCAAAACAACACCACAGTAAAAGATTGTGGAAACTTCTGTCTCATTTACATTCTTTTTCTGTATAAGAGCTGTGTTTAGACCGCTTATTACAAACACATTAGCAATCTCAATAAATACCATAACAATCGCTACCACACCGTAATCTTCAGGTGCAAGTAAGCGTGCAAGAATTACTGAGACAATAAAAGAGACTCCTTGCGAAAAAAGTCTTTCAGCAAATTTCCAAACAACACCCGTTGCTATATTATTGTTTGAATTTTGATTGTTTTGTATATTCATATCTATTCTCTTAATAACCAACCGCAAAATGTATTATCTTTGTTAATATTATTGATGTTCCAACGAAGTTTTTGAGGGGTATTTCTAATCATCTCAATAACATCGCTGTCATATTTTTCTCCTAAAAGCCATGCTAATGTAAACATATTATCTGAAGTCTTTAAAGTTTTGTCCAAAACGTTATTGTCTAATCCATATTTTTTACAAATCATTAAGACTGTGTCTATGAATAAATAAATTGAATATGTCTTGTACTTCAAATAATATTGTTTGAAAATTTCATCAACTACCCTAACAAATACCCCGTTTTTCCGTGATGCAATGAAAAAGCCTGACCACGAACATTCATAATCTTCATATTTCAAAAAATCACGGCTTGTTGAAAATTCCAAAGATGTGAAAGATTTATTTTTTAAATCTTCGAGTAAATTTAATTCTGACAAAAACAAAATTGTTGAATCTATCCATATTCCGCCATTATTTTTCAAAAGATTAAATCTTAAAATATCAGAGAAGGTTTGCACCGATATTTTATCTTTTTTAAAGTCCTCTATAATTTCAGGGTGAATATCTGTAAAGTTTTGATAGTTGTTTTTGTCTATACCTATCACTTTGGAATCGGGATGATATTTGCATACCGAATTAAAACATTTTTTTACAACTTCGGGTGCATTTTCAAACCCATCCCACCAAAAAACGAAAATATTCTTTTCTATAAGGCACTCTTCAAGATTTGTTTTTTGGTTTAAAAAAGGTTCAAGAAAACTTAAGATACGCTTTTCAATCAACGGAAGTTTTGAATTCATATCTTTGTCAGCGTTATCTCTGTTTATTTGAAATTTGAGAAGTCTTGTGGCACGAACCAGACCTTTTTTTACAAGTTTTTCGGTCCAAAAAACAGCATAGCGCTTAAATGTACGAACTGTATTGAGGCTCCATCTAAGAACAGCACCAATCAATGTTCCTCGAAGTAAATCTTTAACTACCTCTTTTAAAGGTCTTTTGCACATCTTTATATATTTTTTAGCAATTTGGTAATTGCAATTCTTTTTAAGCGCATAAACAACTTGGTTATATTCGCTTTTATTTGAAGATTTGGCACGAACAATAATTCCTTGTATAAGAAAATAATATAATGCATACGCTTGGGAAATATCTGAACCGTATTTCTTAACAAAATTCAATAACTTTTCAAAAGCATTATTGCTTTTTAAAAATTGTACCTGAGACTGACCCTTATTCATCATTGAGTTTTGATTTCCAATATTATAAAAATAACTATTTGGCAACGATATAGTCTTTGCACCGGAAGCATAATTTAATACAAGATAAGTAAAAAGCGTATCCTCACCAAGAGAAACATTTCTACACTCAGAAAATTCCTCTGCCACTTTTTTTACCAAAGAGGTGCGATACATCTTATTCCAACGAGAAATAAAAAAGCAATTTGAAATTTCGGTGTTTTCACCGTCAAACAAAAAGCTGTCTCTTTTACTTAAAAGTTCCTCTTTAGTTAAAAATCGGTCTTCTTTTAATCGATACGGTGATAAAACACCTTTATTATCATAATAAAATCCTGCAGATACAAAATCGCAATCATCCGTAAAACTTTCCACAAAAGTTTTTACAAAACTCTCCCCAAATAAATCGTCGGGGTCCAAAAAGCAAAGAAGCTCACCCTTGGCAACAGAAATTCCCGCAAGCGTAGCATCTACAAGACCGCCGTTTTTCTTTTCAACCACCTGTATTCGACTGTCTTTTTCAGCATATTCTTTGATGATATTTATACTTGTATCGGTTGAGCCGTCATTCACAAGAATAATATCTAAATTTTTATAGGTTTGATTTATAATTGATGGGATAGACTTATTGAGATATTTTTCCTGATTATAAATCGGCACAACTACCGAAACTAATAAATCTTGATTCATATTTTCTCCTTAATTTGACTTCTTGGGCATCCAATCAAGTTGTTGCGTTTTTTCTAAGGGCGAATAAAGTGTTTCTATATTTTTTTCAACTATATCTCTATCCAATTTTGAAAAATCAACCTTCAACAGTTCATTTATAAGTTCTTTATCAAAACGGTATTTAATGGGTTTTGCCGGCACTCCCGCAACAATTTGATAAGGTTCTACATCTTTAGTAACTATTGCGCCTGCCGCAATAACAGCACCTTGACCTATATGAACACCTGATAAAATAGTCGCGCCGTAACCTATCCACACATCATCATCAACAACGATATCTCCTTTTGATAGCGCTTCGCTTTCAGCAACCTTTGTATACAAAACTTTAAAAGGATAGGTTGAAATAAGATTAGTATTGTGTTCCGCACTTAAAACAAAGGTAACTCCATTGGCTATTGAACAGAAATTCCCAATCTTTAAATGAACATCGTGACGCGACATTTCCACATTTATAGGTCCATATGTTTGTTTGCCTACAGTTACACAATTCATATCAAAAAGGGGACCTGTTAAAAAAGTTTTGTTGTGGGAGTTCATTTCTCTCCATTTGCGCAATTCTGCTTTACGATATAAAAAATCTTTTATAAAACCCAACATTTAAATTTTCCTTTTTCTGTTATTAGTAATAATACCTTTAAGATATATACAAGATTTTAATAACTTAAAACTCGCTTTTGCTAAAAACAGTACTATTGATGAAGTTTTTGTATAATTTTTATAGAAGTAATAGTTCGCATAGAAATCTATTTCTGTCATTTTCAATTGTGAAAGTGTTTTCTTTGTAGTTTCGGCGTGATTGTGTATAACCTCTATCTCCTTGAGATAGTATATATCGTATCCAACCTGTTGCAATCGCTTAGTTAATATCATTTCCTCAGCATATAAAAATGTATTTTGGTCAAACATACCCGCTTGTTTAAAGGCCTTAGCCCTTATAAACATAAAACAACCCGAAACCCATGCACACAAGCCGCTTTTCGCATCTTTGATAGTATCGTTTGCATATTTATCGAAAAGATACATTCGCGTTTTTAAGCCGAAAATCCCGCCAAAAACACTTATCCAATAGTTGAAAATCAGTCTATGCACAGCGCTTTGCCAATATCTTGGAGACTGCGATTCAAATTGCGGTGTTATAACCGCAGGTCCAATAACTCCTACGGAAACGTTTTCTTTAAAAATCTTGTCAACTAATGATAAATCAATATTATTCTTAAAAACAAGGTCGTTATTACTTACTATATAGTAAGGATCTGACCAAATACTTTCTGCAATACGAATCGCAAGATTGTTTCCTTTTGCATATCCTAAATTTGCTCCGGAACAGCAATAATATATTTCTTGGAATTCATTACGAAATTTATATGTGGTTTGTTCCACACCGTCTATTTCACAAATTTCATAGTCACCAAAAAAAGAAGTTAACTCCTCCAAAGTGCCCTCAAATTCCCCATTTTCCAGAATAACAATATGTGAAGAGCCAATTACACCGAGTTTTTCTTTACAAGATAACACATATTTAATTGTATTATTAAGAGAATTATAATCAACTATGATTAAAGAATACATCTTTACTCCCACACTTATTTCTTTTCATAAAATTTTGTCATTAACACTGTAAACAAACTTACATTTACACAGAATAGCAAATATTTTATTTTTCTTACTTAACAGTTTAAAGGCTTTTTTAAACCGTTTGCTTTGAATAACACGAATACGAGAATCTCGCTTTGCAAATTCATCACAAATTTCACCGCATTTATCAGGCGAACCGTCATCACCAAAATGATTTCTAAATTTTTATATGTTTGATTTATAATACTGTTTATACATTTTTTGAGATACGCTTCAGCTTTATATACAGGAACTATAACCGAAATCAAAGGATTATTCATTCGTTTTTCTCCCTAAAACTTAAAAGTATCCTTAACTCCTGACCATTTTTGGTCTTTATCACTTAAATTAAGGGGTGTGCGGTCTGAAAGTGTGTATCCATCTGCACTTGCAGTTCCGTTATACTCACCCACAAGTTCCGGCCATTCAATACCAATTTCAGGATCATTCCAAGCAAGACCGCCTTCATCGCCGGGGTGATAGAAATCAGTAACTTTATAGCAAAATTCAGCCGTGTCAGAAAGCACTAAAAATCCGTGTGCAAAGCCTTCGGAAATATAAAACTGCTTTTTATTTTCTTCGGTAAGTTCAACACCAAACCATTTGCCGTATGTAGCACTATCTTTACGAAGGTCAACAGCAACGTCAAATACTCTGCCCTTAATAACACGCACAAGTTTACCTTGCGGATATTCTTTTTGGAAATGCAAGCCACGAAGTACACCTTTAACAGACATACTTTGATTATCCTGCACAAAAACCATATTAAGCCCTGCTTCTGCCATATCACGCTGGCTATATGTTTCCATAAAGTAGCCTCTGGCGTCGCCATGTACTGCAGGCTCAATTATATAAAGTCCCTCTATCGGGCATTTTGTAACCTTAATTTGTCCCATATTACTCAATCTCCTTTAAATAACGGGAAAGGGCATCCTGCCAAGTGGGCAACGGTTTAAAACCATTGCTTACAAGTTTTGATTTATCAAGACGGCTGTTAAAAGGTCTTGCCGCTTTAGAAATACCGTACTCCGAAGTTGTCACGGGTACAACTTTTGTATCATAGCCTGCCTGACGGAAAATTTCACAGGTAAAATCATACCAACTAATAAATCCGCCCTCATTAGTGGCGTGATAAAACCCAAACTTTTCGGTTTCAATCATATCAACCAGCAAACGTGAAAGGTCAAGCGTATAGGTAGGAGTACCTATCTGGTCGCAAACTACACGAACAGTATCATACTTTGCTCCTACATTAAGCATAGTTTTGATAAAATTCTTACCGTTTAAACCAAAAACCCATGCAATTCGAACGATAAAGTATTTATCTAAAATACTGCTTACCGCCAATTCGCCTTCTAACTTGGTTTTACCGTAAACACTTAACGGTGCATAATCTTTGCAATCAGCATTCCAAGGCTCTTCGCCCTGACCGTTAAACACATAATCGGTAGAAATGTATACCATTTTGCAGTCTAATTCTTTACAAACTTTTGCAATATTTTCGGTACCGTTTACATTTATGGAATACACCTTTGCCTGATTTTCCTCATCCTCAGCAGCATCAACCGCTGTCCACGCAGCACAATGTACTACTGCATCAGGTTTTACTTCTTCTAAAACTTGATGTACTGCTTGAGCATCTGTAATATCAAGTTTTACGTATTTTTCAAAGGCACAGGTATCTAAAATATCACTGCCGACTGCTTCATATCCGCGGGCAGCCAATTGGTTCATAACGTCAAAGCCTAACTGACCGCCTACACCTGTTACAAATACTCTCATTATCTGTTACCGTACATCTTATCGTAGTAATTTTGATATTCGCCCGAAATAATGGTTTCCCACCATTCTTTGTTATCAAGATACCACTGAATAGTCTTTTGGATACCGTCAGCAAACATAGTTTCGGGCAACCAACCAAGTTCATTGTGAATCTTGGTTGGGTCGATAGCATAACGCATATCGTGACCTTTACGGTCTGTAACATAGGTAATCAAACTTTCGGGTTTACCGAGAGCTTTGCAAATGATTTTAACAATGTCAATATTCTTCATTTCATTGTGACCGCCGATATTATAAACCTCACCAACACGGCCTTTGTGAATAATAAGGTCTATTGCTTTACAGTGGTCTTCAACATAAAGCCAGTCACGAACGTTAAGGCCTTCACCGTAAACCGGAAGAGGCTTATCATTAAGCGCATTAGCAATCATAAGCGGAATTAATTTTTCAGGGAAATGATAAGGACCGTAGTTATTTGAACAACGGCTGATAGTTACAGGCAAACCAAATGTGCGGTGGTATGCCAAAACCAACAAATCTGCGCCCGCTTTAGAACTTGAATAAGGTGAAGAAGTGTGAATAGGGGTTTCTTCAGTGAAGAAAAGGTCAGGACGGTCAAGCGGTAAATCGCCGTAAACTTCATCGGTAGATACCTGATGATAACGGGTAATACCGTATTTGCGGCAAGCATCCATTAAAACCTGAGTGCCCATAATATTAGTCTGCAAGAAGATTCCCGGATCTTCAATAGAACGGTCAACATGGCTTTCAGCAGCAAAGTTTACCACCATATCAGGTTTTTCTTCTTCAAAAAGTTTATAAACCGCATCTCTGTCACAGATATCTGCCTTAACAAAACGGAAATTGGGATTTTCCATAACAGGAGCAAGTGTTGAAAGATTACCTGCATAGGTAAGTTTATCAAGACAAATAATGCGGTAATCAGGATATTTGTTAAGCATATGGAATACAAAGTTTGAACCGATAAATCCGGCGCCGCCAGTAACAATAATAGTCATAATAATTTCTCCTGAAAAATTAATTTAAAACATCAATATATTTTCCGTCGAGTACATCTTTTAAGTACCGTCCGTATTGATTTTTCTTTAAAACTTCATAAACTTCAAGAACATCTTCGCGGCTAATCCAACCGTTGAGATAAGCTATTTCTTCAAGACACGCAATCTTGCGGTGTTGGTGGGTTTCAATCGTTTTAACAAAATTTGTAGCCTCAACAAGACTTTCGTGTGTTCCTGTGTCAAGCCAGGTAAATCCTTGACCTAAAAGTTCAACATTCAAGTCACCGTTTTCAAGATAAATACGGTTTAAGTCTGTAATCTCAAGTTCTCCGCGAGCGGAGGGTTTAAGATTTTTTGCATACTCAACAACACGGTTATCATAGAAATAAAGACCTGTAACACAGTAATTGCTCTTTGGTTTCTGAGGTTTTTCTTCTATGGAAATAGCACGTCCGTTTTTATCAAATTCAACAATTCCAAAACGTTCAGGGTCATCTACATAGTATCCGAAAACCGTAGCACCCTTACCGCTTTCAGCATTCTCGACAGCGGCCTTAAGACGTTTTTTCAGTCCGTGACCTGCAAATATATTATCACCCAATACCATACAAACAGTATCGTCGCCAATAAAATCAGCACCAATTATAAATGCCTGTGCCAACCCGTCAGGCGAAGGTTGAACCGCATATGAAAGATTAACCCCAAACTGTTTGCCGTCACCCAAAAGGTCTTTAAACCTCGGTGTATCCTGTGGAGTAGATATTATTAAAATATCACGTATACCTGCATTCATCAGTACAGACATGGGGTAATAAATCATCGGTTTATCATAAATCGGTAAAAGTTGTTTAGAAGTCACCTTCGTAAGCGGATAAAGTCTTGTGCCCGAACCGCCTGCTAAAATGATACCTTTCATTATTTAAACCTCCGAATTTATTTTTGATTTTTTATGAAATTCAAATACTATCTTCCTATATAAACATAGCTACAAGCTACTAACAAATGGATACAAAACAAAAAAATCAATTCATATTTCAGCATTGAAAACTTATAGTTGAAATTAGAAAATACTTGTTCTTTATTTGAATCTCAAGTTGTTCAGTATAAACCTCAAAATAGGATAATAACCATAATAAATACAGTAAAATATTAATCTTTCTTTTTTAGTTAATGTCTTTAAATATTTATTCTTTAATGGTTTAGATACATATTTACACATTTCTTCATACAATTCTTTAATTGCAGAAGAATATTCCCCATCAAAGTGCAAAATTTCACGCGATGGCAAAAAGAATCCGTGAAAAATACAAATCCATTCTAACTCCTCTTTGTAGTCGTTAGTCATGTTTTTTTGTTTGAAGTAATCTAATATATCTTTAATTGCTAAAATTCTATGAGATTTGGTTTTTTCTATATTTCCATTTCTCATTGAGGAATTACTACGCTGTAAATAGTAGTAAAGCGGCTTACTGTCAGCATAAACTATACTTTTTGCTTTTTGGAACAGCTTAGGCATTAAACGCAAATCCTCATAAATTACATGTGATGCAAAACGCATTTCCTGGTCGTCAAATATGCTTTTTTTATAAAGTTGCGTTACAGGGGAAGGATTTGCTATAACTATTTCTTTATTTATTTTAGAATTGTAAATTTTTTCTCTTTGGAAATGTAAATTGCTTTTATAAACTATGTTTTGCTGGTCATCAACTGCTACATAATCAAATATAACCATATCGACGTCATGTTTTTTCGCCTTATTTACTAATATTTCAACAGTATCATGCGCAATATAATCATCACTGTCTACAAACAGCAAATAATCACCTTGTGCTATTTCTATACCATAGTTTCTAGCTTCTCCCTGACCTCCGTTTTGCTTATGAATTACTTTTACCCTATTATCTGTTTTAGCATAATCATCACAAATAGCAGGACAATTATCAGGGGAGCCATCATCTACAAGAATAATTTCCAAATTTTTGTGAGTTTGATTTATAACCGAATCTACACATTTTTTTAAATATTTTTCGACATTATAAACAGGGATTATTATACTTACTTTACACATGTTTCTTCTTCCTTTAATTTGGCTGATAAATTCATTAGATAACCTAATGCAATCCAAAAAATTACCGAACCGGATGTGTTAATATAAAGTATTTCGGAATAGAAAAAACTTGAAATAAATATCGGAACAATCGAAGTTAAAATCAATGCATAGAAAATATAGTCTTGTTTATTTAGTTTATGAAGTTTCTTAAATACAGTTACCAAAACAAATATCATAAATATAACAAATAAAGTTATTCCTAATAGACCTTGGCTTACTAAAACATCTATAAACAAATTATGCATACTAGCAAAGCTGGATTGGTCATTGTTTACTATATAGGTTTCAGGTAACTTCTCTGTTGCGTAGGGAACTATATTTCTGAACGAAACACCTGTTACAGGTTTTGTTTTAAATACTTTTATAGCACTTTGCCAAATAGCAAACCGACGATTGCTTATATCGCCACCTTCTTCAGTTCCCATATCTTCAATTGGTCTTCCTACTACAAAACCATCCAGTTGCGCATCATTTATGTTGTCATCTATGTTGTCAGCACCGTCTATGACATTGTCATTTTCTGAAAAATAATTTTCTCTTTTTTCACTATCATACCAATAAAATAGAGATGAGTTTGGATTGGCAACCGAAGACAAATATATATTTCCGATGGTTGTTATTCCTTTTATACAACCAAGAGAAGAAACCACTACTGTAAAGGTAATGCCTCCTATAATAACAATTCTAAGAATTGGTTTTAAAGATTGTATAAAATTAATCTTTCTGAGAAAAACAATTGGCATCCAAATAAATGTTACTATCATAGCAACCTGTGCTGTACGGGAGTCAGAAAAAGCAATATAAAACATTTCTGCAATAATATTTATTGTTAGAAGAAATGTTATTGTCTTTCTTTTGTATTTACAAATATAAAAGAAAGACAGCAAAATAGAAATTATAGAAACAACTGCTCCATAATTCGGGTCGGAATAAAATCCCCAAAGACGATTCCACAAAAAGCCGGTAATGGTTCCCACACCGTTTACTACCTGATAATTGTGATACATTACGGCCAAACAAGCAATTCCCATAAGTGACATTACATAGGTATATATAATAATAATCCAACCGATAATGAGTCCTTCTTTTTTAACTTCATCAACCGTCGTGTCATTATCATAAGCGTAAAGCAAAAAGAACTGCATCCCAATCCAAATCAACGCTTTAACATTCGACACCACACCATAATGTATCGTAACCACAGAGGAAATAATATACGATATAAAGAAAAGGGAAAGTATCATTATACCCCTAGTTTCTTTGTATTTATTAAAATTAACTAATCTATAGAAAAAATAACATACACCTATTAAGGTAACCAAATAGGAACAATACGTTAAAAATGTGCTATTTGCGGTAAGACTGTTAAAACTCAAAAAGCCTAACATTAAATATAAAATTTTAAACACCAATGAAGCGTTTTTTGAAAAGTTATTATTTTTATATTTTAATTTCATTTTAGCCTTCCTTTGTTATGTCCAAAATAGAACGTAATTCCTCTTTTTGATTTGACAAATCAAAATGCTCATTATTTTGAAAAACGAAATCGTCTTTTTTTATGTTTTTATAATCTAATATTTCATTAACCCATTTTTGAGTTTGTAATGGTACAAAGCTAAACATATTACTTATTTTAGCAATTTCAGGCACTTTATCTGAAGCAACACACGGAACCTTTGTATGCTGAGCCTCAATATAAACTATACCAAGTCCCTCAAAGTTAGATGGAAGAGCAAAAACATCAAATGCATTCATGTATCCTTTGGAAGTGTCAACCCTACCCAATAGTTTTACCCTGTCATCAATATTGTATTTTGCAATTTTTTGTTTAATTTGAGGCATTAACACCCCATCACCTATTATTACTAAATAGGAGTTGGGTTCCTTTTTAAGCAATTCATAAAATACATCTATTAAAAATGTGTGGTTTTTTTGATAGCATATATTACCAACACTGCCAATAACAAAACCGTCATCAATACACAATTCTTTTCTAGTCTCATCGCGCAAAGTGGGGTTAAAATTGTATTTAGCTGTATCAATTGCATTGTATATTATTTTATAGTTCTTGTTTTTGTTTATGCTTTTGTTAAACATCCATTCGGCCGCTTTGTCAGAGCAAGCAAAAAAATGGTCAGCATATTTACAAACAAGGCCTTTACACATATAATGCAAAAAATTAAAAATTCTTCGTTTTAAAGGGTTTTCGCAATCATATCCTGAAGAATGAGAATGCACAATGACCTCAACCGAACAATCGTATGCCGCTTTAAGCAGGGGAAAGGCAAGTGCGGTTGATATATTTACATACACCGCATCGTAGCTTTTTTTTAAAATAAGCTCTTTAGCTTGTTTATACTGTCTGATTGGGTGCATAAGGCTAGCAATTTCAAAAAGGCGCGAATTGTTATTAGCGAAGAAATTCTCTAACTGACTATCCTTTTTATTGGTCAAAAAATCTATGCTATATTCATCTTTTACTGTACTATAAAAGTTGAGTAGGTATTTATCAATTCCGCCGGCCTTTCCATCCATAATCATACCGATTAAAATCTTCTTCATTTTTTACCTCTTTTGCTTTGCTAACGCAAAAATAATAGGCGACTTTTGTTTAATTATATAGATTATTCTGCCAAATAATAATGACAGAGTAATGTTCTTTTTCTTTAAGGTGCTGTAAAGCAAACCTGCATACCCACTTATATTTATATGTTCAGACAATTCTGTAAATAGCTCGTCCTTAAAAACTTGGCTCAAAAACATCACACGGTCAGTATGGGTCATTTGAGCTCGATTGTCACAATTTCTTTGCAAAGCTGAATAAATATATCTGGCATAAATATTGGCGAGTGATGTTAGTACATATTTATCACAGGCTCCCCATTTTTTATGAAGTTCTAAAATCTCGAATATACGCCTGCGATGCAACACATAATAATCTTTTACAAATTTATTGGTTAAACTTCCATCAATACGTTTCATATAGTGGTATGGTGCAATATTTAAAATATTAAGCGATGAAATGCCCTCAAAAAACCTAATATTAAACGCAATATCCTCAATTAAGGTGACATTTTCAAATAGAAGATTATTTTGCTTTATATGTGCTGTTTTATAAAACTTGTTCCACGCATAACCCAAAAATGTTTTTTCTTCAAGCTCTATTACTTTGCGGTGTAATTCATCTGCATCGCTAATGCGTTTTTCCTCACCAAAAGTCAAATCAAAAGTTTTAGATAAATTGCCGTTTTTGTCGTAATATTCCTCCCTAATGCCAAAAACTACACAGTCAGCAGGGTTTTCCTTGAGTGAAGAAACTACCTTTTCAAATAAATCTAAGTCAATATAATCGTCTGAGTCCATAAAGGTCAAATATTCACCGTTTGCGAATTGAAGACCCGTATTGCGCGCCATACTAAGTCCCTGATTTTCACTATGATGAACAACCAAAATATTTTGATATTGCTGGGCATAGGTGTCACAAATTTCCGCACATCCGTCAGGCGAGCAATCGTCCACCAAAATCAGTTCAAAATTATTAAAGGTTTGATTTAATACACTCTCAATAGCTGTTTTTAAATGTTTTTCAACATTATATATTGGCATTATTACACTTAAATAAGGCTTTTTATTATCCACGCATAAACCCCTTTTACAAACATTTTTTGAAATTATAATATAATTTCTTATCTATTAGCCTTAAGACTTGCAAACAGCTTAGTGTTACCAGATTTTACATAGGAAATCAGCTTGCCCTCCAAATACGTGAGGGTCGTATTGTTCCATTTTATAGGTAAAAGCATAAATTTCATATACTTTGAATTAGGCTGTGCTGTTTTAACCGCCTGTCGTGCTCTATCAGCAGAAATCATTTTCTTAATTTCCGCCTTTTTCTCTTTTGGAGAAAGGGTGCAGTTGCGATTGGTTACATTTTCTATACAGCCAATAACTCTTTCAATATAACGTCTAGCTAAAAACTCACGAGTTTTAGGAGTATCAACTTTCCAATGTTCGTAAAGATCAATCATCCAAGAATGCTCTTCCTCACGCTTATCGAACATATCTGCACGATATTTTGCAGTTTCACTTTCAGCGCGTTTGCGAATAAAGTGGTAATATTTATTAGAAGTAACAGCAACACGTTCTACATTTCTTACAACACTTAAATTGAAGGGGAAATCATCCCAAAAAGTTTGTGGGAAATACAACTTGTTTTCAAGAATGTAGCTTGAAAGATATAACTTGTTCCAAGGTGTATATAGCAAGTTTCTATCAAAAAGCTTATGTGCATTTTCTCTAAATTCCTGTTGTGTAGCAAATACCACATCTTCACAGAATTGTTTTTGTACAAATTTTTCAGTATCATTATAATAAGTATCAATATAATATCCTGACACAACCAGCTGTGAATTGTTTTTCTCTGCAAGGTTGTACATATCTTCAAGCATGGTTGGTTCAGCCCAGTCGTCTGAATCCATGAAATACATATACTTGCCCTTAGCCTTATCAATAGCCACATTTCTCGCACTGGGAGCACCACCGTTTTCCTTGTGGATAACTATAATTCGAGGGTCTTTAGCAGCATATTCATCACAAATTTCACCGCTTCTGTCCTTAGTGCCATCATCAACACAGAAAAACTCCCAGTCGGTAAAGGTTTGCGCCTGAATGCTCTCAATAGCCTTTCCAACATAATCCTCAACGCCATAAACTGGCATTATAATACTAATCTTAACTTCTGACATTATTTTCCAAACTCCTTGTCAATAAGATCCAACGCAGAGGCTATAACCTTATCCATATCGTAATACTTATATTCCGCCAAGCGTCCGCCGAAAATCATATTTTCCTTTTTATCTGCCAAATGTTTATATTTAGCGAAAAGTTGATCGTTTCTTTCGTTGTTTACAGGATAATATGGTTCCATACCTTCCTGCCAATCGGCAGGATATTCACGCGTTATAACAGTTTTCTCACTTTCGGTATTTTCAAAATGCTTATGCTCAATAATACGTGTATATGGAATTTCACGCTCTGTATAATTCACAACCGCAACGCCTTGATGGTTTTGTTCATCAAGTATCTCGGTTTCAAATTTAAGACTGCGATACTCAAGCTTGCCGTAGCAATAATCAAAGAGAGAATCTAGTGTGCCTGTATAAAGAATTTTATCTGCCATATCATCAAATTTTTCACGGTCGTCATTATAATCGGTATTTAACATAATATCGCAACCGTCAAACAGCTTGTCCGTTAAAACATTGTATCCACCCATTGGAATACCTTGATAGAGGTCATTAAAATAGTTGTTGTCATAAATATAACGTACAGGAAGACGTTTGATAATGAAACTTGGAAGCTCAGTACAACTTCTACCCCACTGCTTTTCAGTATATCCCTTTATAAGCTTGTAGTAAATATCCTCTCCAACAAGACTTATGGCTTGCTCTTCGAGATTTTTTGGTTCACCTTTTACGGCAGAGCGCTGTTTCTCAATTATCTCCTTTGCCTCTTGGGGTGTTCGTATTCCCCACATTTTGCTAAATGTATTCATATTAAACGGAAGATTATACATCTCCCCCTTATAGCAAGCTACCGGACAGTTAGTATAACGGTTAAATTCTACTAAAGAATTAACAAAATTCCAAACTCTTCGATTTGAGGTGTGGAAAATGTGGGCGCCATATTTGTGCACATGTATGCCTTCCATATCTTCACAATAAATGTTTCCGCCCAAATGCCCTCTTTTTTCAATAACAAGACATTTTTTACCGTTCTTCAATGCATGGTAAGCAAATACAGCAGAAAAAAGTCCGCCACCCACCAAAAGATAATCATATTTTTTCATAATACATTTCCGCCCTTCTTAGATTTAACAAAACCGTAGACATAATATATTCACTAATCAAACCACTTCGTCCGTATTTATACTCATTGATTTTTTGTCCAGCATACGCTACATTCGATCTCATAAACAAAATATCAAGAGACTTTTACGACACAGAGAATGAGCCTTAGTTTTTATCGTTATAGGTTTCCTCTATTAAATTCTGAATCTTTTGCTCATTTTCTATGGTTTTGTCAAACCCTTCGGTACTTTCCTTGCTAAACATAATACGAATAGTTGTAAGGATAAGTTTGATATCAAGAAGTAAAGTATAATTTTCAATATAAAGCAAGTCCATACGGAGTTTGTCATAAGCGCTGGTATTATATTTTCCGTAAATCTGAGCATATCCTGTAAGACCGCCTTTTACTTTTAAGCGATATTCAAACTCTGGGATTTCTTTAGTATATTCCTCAACGTGTTCAATTCGCTCAGGTCGGGGACCTACTATACTCATATCACCTTTAAGGATATTAAGGATTTGGGGCAATTCGTCAATACGCATTGCACGGATCACCTTACCTACCTTGGTAATTCTTGGATCGTCGCCTGTAGCAGGTATTGATATGCCTTCTTTTTCAGCATCGACAATCATACTTCTAAACTTAAGAATTCCAAACTTTTTCCCGCCAATGGTTGCACGGTCCTGTTTGTAAAATACAGGTCCTCCGTCTTCCATTTTAATTGCCAAAGCCACAATAAGCATAACCGGTGCCGCAGGTATCATTGCAATCAAACACAAAACTATATCCATCATTCGTTTTACTGACCTTTGGATAAGATTAAGCCCTGTGCCCTTAACCAAGAAAATGGGGGTATCAAACAAACTGATGTCCTTTGCTCCGCGCATAATAACGTCTGTTATTTTTGGAACAACATAACTGCGAATTTGATTTTTATAACAGAATTTTAAAATATCATTTCGAATCTGCGCGGGAACGTCATTAATTACAACTGCGTGGAATTTTAAAATTTCTTCACAAATCTTATCAAAGTCCTCTTCAGTAGAAATCCATTTTTCAATATGGTACTTGTCCCATCTTGAATCAATTTTGACTTTAAGGCCCAACGCGGTATTCTTGCCGAAAACCATAATCATCTTGTATGGTGCATAAATACGTTGGTAAACATATGTGTACAAAAACACAAAAACAGTACTGATAACAACATCTGCCACTACAAGCAGTAACATAGGTGTAGGATTTATCATCCTGTTTTCAATCAAACACAATTGAAAATAGGTTACAAAATTGGCAATAAAACTACCGATCCACTGAGCTAATGCCAAATCTAAACGGCGCAAATCGCCAAATTTAAATCCGTCCATATTATGAAACAGAAAAAAGGTGATTACGCCATAAACACCCATAAGAACATATTTTCCCTTAAATTCAAAAAGACCGATTGTGTCATATCCTAATCGCCAAAATAAATAATAAGCTATTGAAAGAACAACTATTTCAAAAATCGCTTCCAGCAATCTAACCAAACTTTTTGTGCTTTCACGTTTTATATTAGTTTTCATTACGTCTCCAGCTCCTTTAAATACAATTCCTTAAAGCTTTGAACAACTTTTTTTGAACAGGGCATAATACCCCACATACATCGTAAGCATTATACCATAGTATTATATAAAAAACAAGCCTATTTTTCGACATGGTTCTTATTCATAGTAACTATATATAATTATTTTCCCCAATTTATATATACAATTGAAAATATTAAAATTTGCAAAAAATTGAAACAGAAAAATTTCTAAGTATAAAACGATGGCAGACACATTTTTAGTGTCTGCCATCATTTATTAGTTTTGTCACCTTTTGGTCACCATTCTATTTTCTTTAAGCCGTTTTGTTCTAAAATAGCATTTGTCTTTGAAAAATGCTTACAGCCAAAGAACCCGCGTGAAGCGGACAACGGACTTGGGTGGACCGTAGCCAATTTATAGTGGATAGGGTTTGTAATAATCTCCGCCTTTTTTTGCGCGTGAGCGCCCCAAAGCAGAAATACCACAGGCGTTTCTTTTTTATTGAGTTCTACTATTACACGGTCGGTAAAAATCTCCCACCCCATACCTTTGTGGCTGGTGGGCTGCCCTTCCCTAACAGTTAAAACATTGTTAAGCAACAACACCCCTTGCTTTGCCCATTCGGTAAGTTCGCCGTGGGCAGGGATTTCCTTGCCGATATCCGCCTTTAGTTCCTTAAACATATTTTTAAGTGATGGCGGCGGCGTTACCCCCCTCTTCACCGAAAAGCAAAGTCCGTGTGCCTGCCCTTCGCCGTGATAAGGGTCCTGTCCTATTATTACAACCTTTGTACTTTCAAAAGAGGTATATTTGAGAGCATTAAAAATGTCATTCATATTAGGATAAATTCGCTTTGTGGAATACTCCGCCTTTAAAAATTCACGCAGTTTTAAATAATACGGCTTTTGCCATTCATCAGCCAAAATTTCATCCCAATCATTTCCGATATGCACCATTTTCCCTGCCTCCTTTTTTACATTGTAGCATAAACAATATAAAAAGTAAATCGGGATATTTTCTTACTTTCATAAGATATATCCCGATTTAAATAGCAAAATAAATATCCATCCGCATTAAACTGCCCCATTTATTGATCACCATTCACCAATAATGCTGTCGTTTTATCATACAATAAAAGAAATGTAAATAGTATTCAACAAAACGAGGGGTTTTTATGTTTAAAATTAAAGCCGCCGACGGCACGAACAATCTTACGGGTAGAAAAATTGCCGAAATTCGAAAATCTAAGAAACTTTCCCAACGCAAACTTGCAACCAAAATGCAGTTGCTTGGGTTTGATGTAGACCATTACTTCATTCGTCGTGTCGAAAACGGTGAAAGGTTTGTTACCGACATTGACTTAGTAATCTTTTCAAGAGCGCTTGAAGTTCCCATTTCCGAAATACTATCAGCACAGGATGCAGAGTTATGAAGCATCTTTGCTACTTCGATGTAATTTCAACATATTACAAACTTTCTAAAGCATTATAAAAACGCAGCAGAAATTCTGCTGCATTTTCAACTATTAAATGTAATTATATAAAGCCACGAATAACGGCATTGTTGCAATACACATTACCGTAGTAATAATATTTATTGCCGTGGCGTAATCGGCGTCCTGCCCTTTTATTTGGGCAAACTGCATTACAGTTGCGGCGGCGGGTGTCATAGTAGCTAAAAAGGTTATAACCAATATTTTATCGGCATTTTGTACACCCATATTTGCGAGAAGTTTTAATATAACAAGTGATACCAAAGGATAAAAAATCATTCTGATAACAGTCGTTAAATAAAGCCTTTTGTTTTTAAGCATTTTCCTAAAATCAAGCGATGCCGCAACAATACCCGCAATAAGCATACCCACTGGTCCCATCATACCGCCTAATGACGAGGTTATATCTTTTACGAATGTAGGCAATCTGAAAGGTGACAGCATTAAAACAACACCTACCGCTATTGCAATTATGTTTATATTAAGCAGTATTTTTTTAATATTCACTTTATCGTCGGGGGAAAATATTTTAATACCGTGTGTCCATAAAAACACCAACTGCACCGATAAAAACGCCGTGCTGTACAAAACCCATTCTTCCCCCAAAACAAAAGTAACAATAGGTATAATAAGATTTCCCGCGTTTGAATACATAACCGATGCCCGCTCAACGCTATTTGCCCGAAAAACTTTTGAATAAATCCCGTCAAGTAAAAGATAGGCAATATGTAGAATTACCGCCGCGGCAAAGGCAAGACCTATACCATTTGCAATATCAGTCGTGATTTCAAAATCAAAGGCGTTTATTATTGCCGACGGCATTAAAAGATAAAGCGAAATTTTTGAAAGCGCGGTACTGTCATCACTTTTCACAATCTTTGCTTTTGCCAGAATAAAACCCAATATCATAAACACAAAAAGTTGCAGTATTTTATATAAAAGCGTAGTTGCCAAAACATATCAACCTTCCTTTAAAGATATTTGTATTATATAGCATTATACTAAACTATTTTAAACATGTCTATAAAAAAGGAGCAGAAATTTCTGCTCCTTTTACTATACACGTGAATAAATTTTGCTGTACGCTTGGCCGATATTTAAAATATGGTCGCCGATACGCTCAAAGTCGGTAAGAAGTTCGGAATAAAGAATACACGCTTCTTCAGAGCATTTGCCCTCTCGCATACGTTGTAAATGAGTTTCGCGATACAATCTGGTCATATCGTCAATCTGTTGTTCCATTGCGGCAATGCTTGACAACCATTCAGCAGTATCCTCTTCTTTTGCGAGTACCTTATCGGTAGCATTTTTAATTATTTCCTGCATTTGTTTAAGTTCTTCTTTTGCACCGACAGAAAAAGTTATGTCTTTTTCCTTAATAACCTTAATGTATCCGCCAATATTAAGCGCGTGATCACCAATGCGTTCGGCATTACCTGTTATAAGGAAATATTCCTCAATATCGGCAACGTTTTGGCCGCTGTTGTTGTGCACCAATATTTTTGAAATATACTGCGAAATTTCTTTGTTAAGTGAATCGAGCACATCTTCGGTTGCGGTAATGTTTTCAAACTGAGAATCGTCCGAATTGAGAATGGTTTCAAAACTTTTATAGGTATTTTTGCTTGCTAAAGTGACCATTCTTCTGATTTCTTGACTAAGCACATCTGTATGCACAGCAGTGGAACCGAGTGTGAATGAGCCTCTTTTAAACTCTTGATTAAGCCTTGTAAGAGCGGTCGCGCCCACTTGCGACTCTTTTTGAGGCAAGAGTTTTTCTGCAGCCTTTGCAAGATAGGTGCCAAAAGGCAACAAAAGAAGCGTTGTTGCAATGTTGAATATTGTGTGCATATTTGCAATTTGTTGAGTAGTGTCCCCCGGGGTTAGGCCCTCTATCAAATTGGTAATCGGCAAGACAAGGCACAAAACGGTGAAAATAACCGTACCGATTACATTAAACAGCAAGTGAATAACGGTTGTTCTTTTAGCACTACGGTTTGTACCGATAGATGCCAAAACCGCTGTTATACAAGTACCGATATTTTGACCGAAAAGCACAAACACCGCACTTTGAAAACCTATAAGCCCGCTGCCTGCCAAGGTTTGCAAAATCCCAACAGATGCCGAAGACGACTGGATAATAGCAGTAAACACAGCGCCTGCAAGTATGCCTAAAACGGGGTTTGAAAACTTGGTCATAAGCGAAATAAAGGTTTCGGACTCCCTTAAAGGATGCATAGCCGAACTCATCATATCCATACCTATAAACAAAATGCCCAAACCTGCGAAAATTTTGCCGAAATGATGTAATTTAGGTGACTTTAAGAACACAATCATTGCCACACCTAAAAACGCAATAAGCGGTGCTATTACATCAACATCAAGCGCAATTAACTGACCTGTTATGGTAGTACCTATATTAGCGCCCATAATAATCCAGACAGCTTGTCTAAGCGTCATCATACCCGAATTAACAAATCCCACTACCATTACGGTTGTAGCGCTTGATGACTGAATAACCGCCGTGATACCTGCGCCCACCGCAACACCTAAAAAGCGGTTTGAAGTGAGTTTTTCCAAAACTTTTTTCATTCGGTTACCCGCAACGTCTTCAAGACCGCTGCTCATCATTTGCATACCGTAAAGGAACAGAGCCAAGCCGCCGAGCAAACCTAAAACCAATGTGAAATTCATTCTTTTTCCTCCAAAATATAATTTATGTATTTTGAAGAATTTTATTATTTATAATTATTATGTTTTGTCGAAACGGTAATAGAAATAGTCGTTTCGACGCTATAGTACAAAAAAGACACTCTCCATAATGAAGAGTGCCTTTAATATTAAAGCAAACTGTAATTCACAACAAGTGCTGCAAATACGATTGATACCATACTTAAAAGTTTGATAAGAATGTTAATTGCGGGGCCTGATGTATCTTTAAACGGGTCGCCTACGGTGTCACCAACAACAGCCGCTTTGTGCTGTTCGCTGCCTTTACCGCCGTGAACACCAGATTCAATATACTTTTTAGCGTTATCCCAAGCGCCGCCCGAGTTTGACATAAATATTGCAAGTAAAAATCCGCTTGCGGTAGCGCCTGCAAGCATACCTACAACACCTGTAAAGCCCAAAATCATACCAACTGCAACGGGTGTTACAACTGCAACAACTGTGGGTAAAATCATTTCTCTAAGGCTTGATTTAGTACACAAGTCAACACATTTTGCATAATCAGGGTCTGCTTTACCGTCCATAATGCCTAAAATTTCTTTAAACTGACGGCGAACTTCAATAACAACCGACTGTGCGGCTTTACCAACTGATTCCATTGTAAGAGCGGCAAACACAAAGGGCAAGCACGCACCGATAAATAAACCGATAAGTACGGTAGGATTCATCAAATCAAAACTTGAAACTTCACCGCCAACCTCTTTAACCTTATCAATATAAGAAGCCATAAGTGCTAAAGCGGTAAGGGCCGCCGAACCGATTGCAAAGCCTTTACCTGTAGCCGCAGTAGTGTTACCTAAAGCGTCAAGCGCGTCTGTACGTTCGCGAACTTCTGGTTCAAGGCCTGACATTTCGGCAATACCGCCCGCATTATCTGCAACGGGGCCGTAAGCATCGGTAGCAAGAGTTATACCCAAGGTTGAAAGCATACCAACGGCTGCCAAAGCAATACCGTAAAGTCCGTACGATGCGCCGCCTTCCTGGAAACCGCCTGCGGTAGCGTAAGAAACCAATACACATACTGCAATAATAACAATAGGAAGTATAGTAGAAAGCATACCTAACGACAAACCGCCAATAATAATTGTAGCCGAGCCTGTTTCACTTTTTGATGCTAAGCTACGGGTAGGTTTGTAAGATTCGCTTGTAAAAAGTTCGGTAGACTGACCGATAAGCACACCCGCAACAAGACCTAAAAGAATTGGGAAATAAAAGCCTATATTTTCTTTGCCAAGAATAAAGTAAACCATAGGAAAGCTAAGAACAGCAATAAGAATTGCACTAAAATTAGTACCGCGGCTTAAAGATTTTAATAAATCCTTTTGGGTAGCGTTTTCCTTGGTGCGAACTAAGAATGTACCAATAATTGAACAAACTATACCAACTGCCGCCATAAGCATAGGGATAGCCATTGCTTTAAAGTCACCAAAAGCCGCAACACCTAAAGCAGATGCAGAAATAATTGAACCTACATAAGATTCATAAAGGTCAGCACCCATACCTGCAACGTCACCTACATTGTCACCTACATTGTCGGCAATAACTGCGGGGTTACGGGGGTCATCTTCAGGGATACCTGCTTCAACCTTACCAACAAGGTCTGCGCCAACGTCAGCCGCCTTAGTGAACACACCGCCGCCAACACGGGCAAAAAGTGCCATTGAGGAAGCGCCCATACCAAAAGTAAGCATAGCGCTGGTAATTTGAGAAGCGGTACAATTAAAAGCAAACTTGAGAAGTGCGAACCAAATAGAAATATCTAAAAGGCCCAAACCTACAACCACAAAGCCCATTACCGAACCTGCCGAAAACGCAACACGAAGACCTTTATTAAGTCCCTCGCGGCAAGCATTTGCGGTTCTGCTGTTTGAAGCGGTAGCAATTTTCATACCCACATAACCTGACAATGCAGAGAAAAATCCACCGGTCACAAAAGCAAAAGGCACATACCATGTAAGCATCTTAAACGCTGCCATAGCGCTTAAAATAACAAACATAAATGCGAAGAAAATTATTACTACCTTATACTGTCTTTTAAGGTAAGCGTTAGCACCCGCACGAATAGCAGAAGCAATTTTCTTCATCTTGTCGGTACCTTCAGAAAACTTAAGCACACGCTTTGCAGTAATTACTGCATATACAAGCGCAGCTAAAGCGCCAATGAAGGTAAACAATACCAACAAATTTTCAATTTTCATACTTTTTTCACCTTCGAATAAAAAATGGTAACATATATTTTACCACAATGTTTAAAAAATATCAAGAGAAAAATTGCGCCCTTTTTTCAAGGGTGCAATTTTGTTTAGAATAAAATTATTAAGAACTGTGATACAAGAACTACTGCGATAAGTGCAATCGGATAGGTTGCCGCGTACGCAGAAGCAACATTTTCAGTCTTGGCAACATTAATAAGTGTACCTAAAGCAGGAGTACTTGTCATACCGCCTGTAATAGAACCTAAGTTGTTTAAAAGGCTTAGCTTTAGAACATACTTTGCAAACAAGAAACCAATAACCATTGGCACTATTGTCATCAAAGCACCATACAAGAAATAAATAGGTTTAAAGTAGATTACAAACTTTGTACCGCCTGCAATACCTGCACCGATTAAGAAAAGCATAAGACCTAATTCACGGAAAGTTTTAAGAATCTTCTTATCAACTTGGAGGCTCACTGAACCGATTTTGCCAAAGTGACCAAATACAAGAGCAGTTAAAAGTGCGCCACCTGTTGTTGTTAAAGAGAATGTAGTGCCCGAAAGACCTTGAGACGACATAGGGATTTTAATAGCACCTACAAAAACACCAATTACGGCTGCAAAACCAAATGCAAACAGACCAAAATCATCCATTACAAATAAGTTCTTTTTGCCTTCTGTTACTTCTGATTTAGCTTCTACAACAAGTTTCTTTACTTCCGCTTCCATATCAGATTTTACAATTTTAGGCATAAGCTGAACAAAGAGAACAACACCTATAACACCGAATATGTAAGCAATACCGTTACCCACGGTTACCAACTCTTCAAGCTCGGGAGCAACTGTTGCCTTTGAAGCCGAGAAAGCAGGGGTACTTGTGAGTGCGCCTGAAAGAAGACCAACACAAATTGCCATAAATTCCTTACCCGAGAGGTCGGTAAAATTACTTCCTACAAGGTAACAGCCAAGACATGTAAGACCGCCAGAGAGTATAATAACCACACCTAAAAGGATATAAGATTTGAAGTTTTTCTTTAAATCCTTAAAGAAACTTGGGCCTGCAATAAATCCAACAGAGGTTACGAACAAAATCAATCCAATATTTTCAATGATTTTTAAAGCAGAACTACTGATATCTGCTGCTGAACCGTTTATTGTTTGTACCACAGAACCACTCAAAGTTTCTGAGAATAATGCTCCAAAAAGAAGCGCTACAATAAACACACCTGCTGTACCTAAAGATACGCCTTTAATAGTAATTCTACCCAAAGCATAACCTAAAACTGCAATCACAAAAACCGCAAACATTAAGAATGTTATTCCGCTTATCGAAACAACACCACCAAACAAACTCATTTTTTAACCCTTCTTACCCTCTAAATATGCTTTTCTGCCGTCTTCATAAAGATTGTTGCCTTCACTATCAATAATAACAACCAAAGGCATATCTTCAACATAAAGTTTACGAAGCGCTTCTGCGCCTAAATCTTCGTATGCAATTAATTCTGCACTTTTAATACATTTTGCGAGTAACGCGCCTGCGCCGCCGATTGCACCAAAGTAAACACCGCTGTGTTTTTTCATAGCGTCAACCACTTCGGGAAGACGAGCGCCCTTGCCTATCATACCGCGTGCCCCTACAGACATCATAGTAGGTGCATAAGCATCCATTCTGCCTGAGGTTGTAGGACCTGCAGAACCGATTACAGTACCGGGTTTTGCGGGGGTAGGGCCTACATAGTAAATTGTAGCATCCATTGGGTCAAAGGGCAACGGTTCGCCCTTTGCTAAGGATTCACACATTCTTTTATGACCTGCATCGCGTGAGGTGTAAATAGTACCGGTAAGTAAAATTTCATCCCCTGCTTTAAGGGTTTTTGCCAATTCTTCTGTTAAAGGTAAATTTATTTTTCTTGCCATTTTAAATTACCTCCGATTTATGACGTGTTACGTGGCAGTTGATATTAACTGCGCAAGGCATACCTGCAATATGGGTAGGTAAGGTTTCAATGTTAAGACCGATTGCGGTTGTTTTGCCGCCAAAGCCCTGCGGTCCAATACCTAACATATTGATTTTATCGAGCATTTCTTCTTCAAGTTCTGCATAGTATGGGTCGGGATTCTTGGAATCCAAAGGACGCATTAAAGCTTTTTTAGCAAGTAATGCGCATTTATCAAATGTCCCGCCGATACCAACACCCACTACCATTGGAGGACAGGGGTTAGGTCCTGCAGTTTCAACAACTTCGAGGATAAAATCCTTAATACCCTGAAGACCTGCAGAAGGCTTGAACATTCTGATCATACTCATATTTTCGCTACCGAAACCCTTAGGACCAACAGTAACCTTAATATTTTCACCAGGTACGATTTCGGTATAAAGCATTGCGGGGGTATTGTCACCTGTGTTACCTCTGCGAACGGGGTCTTTAACCACAGATTTTCTAAGATAACCCTTGTCATAACCGCGGCGTACACCTTCGTTTACGGCTTCGGTTAAGTCGCCGCCTACAAGGTGAACATCCTGACCGATTTCAAGGAATACACAAGCCATACCTGTGTCCTGACAGATCGGAACATTTTCATTGTCAGCAATTTCAAAGTTTTCGATAATGTTATCCAAAACACCTTGTGCAATAACACCGTCTTCACATTTACGGCAAGTTTTGATAGCACATTTAACATCGCTCGGCAAATGTACGTTTGCTTCAATACAAAGTTTTTCGATAACATCGGTAAGTAAACTTACATTAATTTCGCGCATTTTTTATCCTACCTTTCGTGACGAGCATATTTAGGAAGCAATAACGGTGAAACTTCATTGGTTTCAATACCTGCTTGCTTTAACTCGTTAGCATAATCTTCTATATGAGAAAGTGTCATTTCGCCTAAAGTAATTTCTTTCGACTTTTTAGCAGCTGCTTTACCTGCATTACGTCCGAAAACGATAATATCAAGCAATGAGTTACCCATAAGTCTGTTTCTGCCGTGGATACCGCCAACAGCCTCACCTGCAACCAAAAGGTTATCAATAGCATTTGTGAAACCGTCACCGCCGATTTCAAGACCGCCGTTTTGATAGTGGAGAGTTGGGTAAATAAGGATTGGAACTTTACGCATATCAATACCGTAGTTCATATACATACGGAACATTGCCGGAATTCTCTTTTCGATGGTTCCTTCTCCTCCAAGAATCTCAATCATTGGAGTGTCGAGCCATACACCTTTTGCGCCACCCGGAACGTCAACGCCACGTCCCTCGGCACATTCACGAATAACACCAGATGCATTTACATCACGAGTTTCCAATGGGTGAATATATGCTTCGCCTTCGCCGTTTACTAGTTGAGCACCTACAGAACGAACCTTTTCAGTAACTAAGGCTCCAAGAATTTGTGAAGGATAGATTGCTCCTGTTGGGTGATACTGGATGGAGTCTTGATATAAAAGCTCGGCACCTGCTCTGTAACCTAATACAAGACCATCAGCTGTCGCACCATAGTGGTTGGATGTTGGGAAGCCTTGATAATGCATTCTTCCTGCTCCACCGGTAGCAATAACAACAGTTTTAGCACGGGCTACTGCGTAATCGCCGGTTTCCATATTAAGAAGAACTGCACCTGCAACTTGACCCTTATCATCTTTAATAAGTTCTACTGCAGAAGTGAATTCTACAACAGGAATTTGGCGGTTGATAACTTCATCACGAAGTGTTCTCATAATTTCTGCGCCCGAATAGTCCTTACAAGCGTGCATTCTCTTTCTGGAAGTACCGCCACCGTGTGTGGTAACCATTCTGCCGTCTTCGGTTTTATCAAACATTACACCTAAATCATTAAGCCATTTAATAGCATCAGGTGCTTCCATAACTAATCTCTTAACAAGTTCAGGTTTTGCTGCAAAATGTCCGCCACCGAAACAATCAAGATAATGTTGCACGGGAGAATCGTTTTCTTTATCAGCCGCCTGAATACCACCTTCAGCCATCATTGTGTTAGCATCACCGATACGAAGCTTTGTTACAACCATAACATTTGCGCCTGCTTTATGTGCTTCAATAGCACAAGAGGAACCTGCTCCGCCGCCACCGATAACCAAAACATCAACATCATAATCAATCTTACTGAGGTCGATTTTTTCATTTAATAATCTACTGTTTGAGTGAAGCATGTTTGCCAATTCTAATGGAGCCTTTTGGCCCTTGTTGGCACCAACTTTGATTTCTGCAAAGGCTTCTGGTTTATAGTCTGGATGGAAATCTTTTAAGAGGTTATCTTTTTCATCAGCAGTTAAACGTCTTGGCTCTGCCTTCATACGCGCCGCTCTGGAAGCTTCCACTTTTTTGATGGATTCCATCATATTTTCCGGATATGGTGTATACATATTAAGCTCCTCCTTATTTCTCGATTTCTCTTGTGTTGTAAAGTTCTTTCATTTCTGCTATAGGCTTTTGCATAATCTGTTCGATAAGTTCGTCAAATTCACCCTTATTAACCTCTTCAACCCTATTTTTAAGGTGTTCGGTTTCGGGCGCGATGTACTTACCTGTAAGACGGCGAGCAAGTAAACCAACCATTGGGTGAGAGATACCTGCAGGACATCTTGTTGAACAACATCCGCAACCAACACAGTCGAACGATTCTTCTGCGCATTTTTCAAAATCGGCGCGTTGCGCGTAAGCTATGTACTGCATAACATTAAGGCTTTGTGTACAAGCCTTTGTACAAGCGTTACAACCGATACAACTGTAAATTTCGGGGTAAAGTTCCATCATAATCTGATTGGTGGGTTTTACCTCATTAATATCATAAGTTCTCTTATCTGTCGGGAAGAACGGAATACTTGCAACATACATACCCTCTTTTACTTGTGTCTGACAAGCAAGACAGGTTTTGAGTTCATTATCACCTTTTATACGGTAAATTGTAGCACAAGCGCCGCAAAAACCGTGACGGCAGCCGCAACCTCTTTTAATGGTATAACCTGCGTATTCCATAGCGGTCATAATAGTAAGGTCTGCGGGTACTGAATACTTTTTACCGTAAAAATATACATTAACCATATTTTCCATTTCTCTTGCACCTCTTTTAATACTCGTTAGGTAATTCGTCTATTTCATCAAAGCGGAATACAGGACCGTCCTTGCAAACATATTTAGAACCGATGTTGCAACGACCGCATTTACCTACACCGCATTTCATACGAAGTTCGAGTGTGGTATAAACCTGTTCTTTGGTAAAGCCCATTTCTTCTAAAGCCTGTAAAACAAACTTAATCATAATCGGAGGGCCGCAAACCAAAGCAGTTCTATCGTGTGAAAATTCCAACTCTTTAAGGTAAGACGGAACAAAACCAACGTGTCCGTCCCAACCCTCTTGTTCACGGTCGATAGTGAGATATACATTAATACCTGGGGTATTCATCCAAACCTCTTTAATTTCTTTAAGACCTACCAAATCGTCAGCCGAACGTGAACCGTAAAGAATATCAACCGTACCGTAATTTTCGCGGTTATCAATTACATAGTTAATTACCGAACGAAGCGGAGCAAGACCGATACCTCCCGCAATAAACAAAAGGTTTTTACCTTTAAGTTCGGTTTCAACGGGGAAGTTATTACCGTAAGGTCCTCTAACAGTAATCTGGTCACCAACATTTAAAGAATGTAAATAGTCAGTTAACTGACCGCACTTTTTGATGCTGAATTCCTGATATTCTTTATTTGTTGGCGAAGATGTTATTGAAAACATACCCTCACTTACACCAGGCGCGCAAATCATTGCGCATTGACCGGGTAAATGTTCAAAAAGTTTTCCGCCTTCGGGGGCATTTACACGGAATGTTTTAACATCGGGTGTTTGCTCTATAATATCAGTAATAACGCCAACCTGAGGAATCAGTGTATCTAAATTATAATTCTTATGGCAATCGCAATCACACATTATGCTTTGCCTCCTTTACCGGAAAATGCTTTAATTACCTTTACAATGTTAAGGCTTTGAGGACATTTATCAACACAGCGTCCGCAACCTACACAGGAATACATACCGTCGTTATTTGCGGGGAAGTAAACCAATTTGTGCATAAATCTTTGACGGAATCTCTGCATCTGGCTTGTGCGGTTGTTACCGTGAGCCATCATTGTAAAATCGGAATACATACAAGAATCCCAACAGCGATAACGCTTTATACCGTTGCCTGTATCGTAATCCTTAATGTCATAGCACTGACAGGTTGGACAAACGAATGTACAAGTACCGCAAGCAAGACAAGGCTTGTAAAGTTCTTCCCAAATAGGTGAATCAAACTTTTCGCTTAAAACGTCACCGTTCCAACCCTCAAGCGAGATGTTAAAATAAGGAAGTTTTTCGGTTATTGCTTTAATTTCTGCTTGTTTTTCTTCAACGCTTTTTTGGTCAGCATCTTCTAAAAGGTCGGACACCACTTCGGTTAAAGCCTCACCCTTTGAAGTTAAAGCGTTCCAATAAAGGTAATCGCCTATATCATAAACTGCAACGTCGGCATTTGGGTTTTCGGGGTTAATACCAAAAGCGGTACAAAAGCAAGATTCTTCAGGCTCGTTACAAGCAAGACCTACTATTATACCGTGGTCTCTACGGGCAGCATAGAAAGTATCAATCGGGTCTGATAAAAATACTTTATCAAGCACTTCAACGCCCTTAATGTCACAGGCTTTCATTCCGAAAACTACAAAATCTTTATTTTGTAGTTCTTCGGGAGCGATTGAAATTTTTCCTGCATCCTTAAAACATGTATAAAGGTTTTCACTTTGGGGGAAGAATGCGTCTTTGGGCGATTTAACGGTTTTCAATGTAGTTAAATCAATATCTGCATCTTGTTCCCAAGCGGCAAAGTTTACCTGACCGCCGTTTTTAACAGGCAAATAAAGGTCTTTGGTTTCCGCAATTCTTACGAATAATGCCGATAAATTGGATTTAGCAATTTTTTTCATACATTATCCCCTTCCTTTTACGCTGTCGGGTTCGCAATCTTCGAAAGTAAAATCGGTAAGCGGACCTTTTGCATCTTTGTCGGCACCTGCTTGGTATTCACCGTAGAACTCATTAATATCTTTAATAAATTTACGGTTAAAAAGATGAAGCGGAATGCCTTGCGGACATACGCGTGAACATTCGCCGCAGTCGGTACATCTACCTGCTACGTGGAATGCACGGATTATATGGAACATTTTTTCTTCAAAAGAATCGGCATTTGCCTTTTGTGCTGAATCGAACTTTGTGCTATCGAAAACACATTTTCTGCAACTGCAAGCAGGACAAACATTTCTGCAAGCATTACAACGGATACATTTGCTGAGTTCTTTTTGGAAGAAAGCAAACTTTTCTTCGGGTGACATTGCTTCGATTTTCTCAATCTCACTAAAGCGGTCTTTATCGTTAGTATCCTGTGACTCGCCGATAAGCTCGTCATAAATCTTATGTTCTTTACCTTTACAAACGTGGCAACGTTCAAGCAAAGCGTCAGAATACTTCATTTTTGTATTGCCGTAAAGGGTTTCGATCTCTAATTCGTCGCCGTTTTCAGTAATATTAAGAATACCTTTAACTCCGCTTGCCTTAATTGTTTCAATATTAAGTTTACCCTTACAACCAACACCAATAATATATGCTTTGTCGCGGTCGACACGGTGTTCGTTAATTAATTGATTAAAACTGTATGTATCGCAAGGTTTAAGTAAAATTAAGGTTTTACCCTCTAACTTAGAGGCTTCAATCATATATTTGCTTAAGTTTGCGCCGCAAAAACCGTCATAAACAAAGTTTTCAAGTTCTGCTTCATTATTAAAGAAAGCGGGTTCGGGGTTAAAACACATATCGCCTTTTTTCCAGCCGAGTACACGGTTTACAGTACCGGAAGCCAGAAGTTCTTTGGCGCGTGCAATTATCATTTCTTGCATCTCAAATCCCCCAATCTTACATTTTCACCGAGAGAGTAAATCTTTTCCACGAATTCGTTCATTGTGGTCGAAAATTTAACACCCTCTGCAGCAGAAACCCATTCAACACGGGTTCTGCCGTTTTCAATACCCATATAATCAAGCATTGAGAAAAGCAAGGTCATACGTCTGCGTGCGTAGTAGTTACCTGTTGAGTAGTGACAGTCACCAGGGTGGCAACCGCACATTATAACACCGTCTGCTCCCTTTTCAAATGCGCGAAGAATAAACATTGGGTTTACTCGGCAAGAGCAGGGTACTTTAATAATTTTAACGTCGGCAGGGTAAGCAAGACGACTGCTGCCCGCCAAGTCTGCGCCTGCATAAGAACACCAGTTACAGCAAAAGGCAACAATCTTCGGTTTAAATTCTTTATTTATCGACATATTGCATCTACCTCCGCTATAATCTGTAAGTTCGAGAAGCCTTGCAAGTCCATAGCACCCGAAGGACAGGTAACGGTACAAGCACCGCAACCCTGACAAAGCGCATTGTTAACAACTGCAACTCTTCTTGTTTCTCTGATACCGTGGTCATTAATTTCTTTTTCTTCATAAGAAATTGCACCGTAAGGACAAACATTTGCGCATTTTGAACATCCGTTACACAAAAGTTCATCCGATTTTGCGGTACAAGGATTGGTCATAAGTTTATCCTTAGCCAAAAGTCCTATTGCTTTAACTGCCGCCGCACCTGCTTGGGCTACCGTTTCAGGAATATCCTTAGGTCCTTGGGCTACGCCCGAGAGGAATATACCCGCGGTGGGTGATTCAACAGGGCGAAGTTTTGCGTGGGCTTCGGTTAAGAAGTTATCGTTATCAATGCTTGCCGTTAGCATTGTAGCAATTTTTCTAACATCAGGGTTAGGCTCGATAGCGGCGGCCAAAACTACCATATCAGCCTCTTTAAGAATTTGTTTATTATCAATCAAATCCACACCCTGAACAAGAAGTTTACCGTCGGGTTGAGGCATTACCTTACCAACCTGACCTTTAACGTAGTTTACACCGTAAGTTTCAACTGCACGGCGGTAGAATTCGTCAAAGTTTTTACCGGGTGTACGAACATCTATATAGAATACTGTTACGTTAACATCGGGGTATTTATCGCGGATAAGCATTGCGTGTTTTGCGGTATACATACAACAAATCTTTGAGCAATAGCCCTTACCTCTGTCATCCGAACAACGTGAGCCTACACACTGAATAAATACAATTTCTTTAGGTGCTTTACCGTCAGAAAGTCTTTCAAGATGGCCTTTTGTAGGACCTGCGGCGTTCATAACACGCTCTAATTCCAAAGATGTAATAACATCCTTACTTTGCGAGTATGCGTATTCATCGTATTTATCGAGTTTTATCATATCAAAACCGGTAGCAACAACAATTGCACCGTACTTTTCGGTAACCACAGTATCAATCTGGTCATAATCAATAGCGCCTGCCAAACAAACGGTTGAACAAAGACCGCACTTACCTGTTTTGAATTTAATGCATGCGTTTCTGTCAATTACAGGAACGTTAGGAATAGCCTGCGCAAAAGGAGTATAAATAGCGCTTCTGCCTTCAAGTCCTCGGTTAAATTCGCTGGGTGTTTTCTTCATCGGACATTTTTCCTGACAAAGTCCGCAACCTGTACATTTATCCATATCAACGCTACGCGCTTTTTTACGGATATCTACCGTAAAGTTACCAACAAATCCCGAAACATTTTCAACTTCACTATATGTATGAATTGTAATGTTGGGATGAGCCGCAGCCTCAACCATTTTAGGCGTTAAAATACAAGCCGAACAGTCAAGAGTCGGGAATGTTTTATCAAGTTGTGACATTCTGCCGCCAATACTCGGTTCTTTTTCAACTATATCAACGGGGAAGCCCGCGTCTGCAATATCAAGCGCGGTTTGAATACCTGCAATACCGCCGCCGATAACGAGCGCACGCTTTACAACACCGCTTTCGCCTGCTTGCAAAGGAGCGTTAAGGTTAACCTTAGCAATAGCGGCGCGAGCGAGTATAACTGCCTTTTCGGTGGCTTCTGCCATATCCTTATGTATCCAGGAGCAATGCTCACGGATATTGGCGATTTCCACCATATAGGGATTAACGCCTGCTCTTTCGGCGCACTTGCGGAAAGTGGCTTCGTGCATACGCGGAGAGCATGAACAAACAACAAGACCGTTTAGCTTATATTCTTTAACGGCTTCAATAATTTTTGCCTGACCGGCTTCCGAACACATATACTGATAATCCTCGGCATATATAACACCCGGTTCGGTTTTAACCATTTCTACTACTTTTTTAACATCAACCGTAGCAGCAATGTTACTGCCGCAGTGACATACAAATACACCTATTCTTTGCATACTCTCACCTCCTGTATCTTCTGAATGCGCTAACTAACAACTGTTGGGGAGTTTCCTCGTCCAAAAGTTCGGGAATTTCGTTGGGGGACAAATAACTTTCACCCTTTTGTCTGATAACCAACTGTCTTGCCGCATCTATAAGTTTTGCGGGTTTAACATCACGCGGACAACGTTCTATACAAGCAAAACAAGAAAGACATTTTGTTAAAGATTTTGAATTAACAAGTGTCTCAATATCGCCGTTTACGACATAGGACACAAACTGATGAGGCTTGATATCCATTTCATTAAAGGAAGGACAGGAAGCAGAACACTTACCGCACTTCATACATTTAAGCGGGTTTACACCGCTGATTCCTTTAATTAAATCAGCCTTATTTACAGTACTCATACTATGCCTCCTTAATTCCTAAAGCTTCTGCCAAAAGTTCGGTAAAGTAAACTACCGGCAGTTTGCCGCTTTTGTTAAGATTGTAAAGACAAAGCGGACAAGCAGTAATAAGCATTTCTGCGCCGAACCCTTGCGCCGAATCCATTATCTTTTCGCACATACTCTGCGCCTTTTCGCCGTCTTTAATAGAAATATATCCGCCGCAACATTCGTTACGATAGGGGTATACAACAGGTGTTGCGCCCAAAGCCTTAATAAAGTCTTCAATAATTGTAGGGTTTTCGGGGTTGTCAAAAGCCAAAACCTTACTGGGTCTTAAAAGTAAACAGCCGTAATATGCCGCAATCTTTTTATCTTTCAAAGGATTTTTAACTGCCTTTTTCAAGTTATCAAAGCCTACTCTGTCGCGAAGAACTTCCAAAAAGTGAAGAACTTGCGTTTCGCCGCAGTATGCTTCATCTAAATTCATATAATTATTGGCGCGTGTTCTTATATCTTCGACATTCTTCATATCGTCATTAACGCGCTTAATAACGTGATGACAAGCAGAACAAAGGGTTACTAAATCCTGCCCCTTTTCTTTAGCGTCATTCAGTGCGCGTACCGAAGAAAGTTTTGAACCTATTTCGTCACTGCCTAACGGATAAACACCGCCGCAGCACTGCCAATTTTCAATTTCTTCCAATTCGAAGCCCAATTCTTTTGCCGAAAGTCTTGCATACAAATCCAAATCTTTGGCTTTTGTTTTTAGGGTACAACCCGGATAATAACTGTACTTCATATTAAAGACTCCTATATGTATATTAATTACAATTTGATTTGCGAAATAACTTCTTTAAGCGCATTAGCACTATGTCTTAATTTTTCTACTTCTTCTTCGGTAAGGCGCATAGGCACTTTACCGTGAACACCGTTAGGACCTACAATTGTTAATGTGCTAAGGCATACATCTTCAATTCCGTATTCACCGTGCATCATTGTAGAAATGGTGGAAATAGAATCGTTAGAAGCGCATAAAATGTTGCACAAATTAACAACAGAGGTGGATACCGCGTAATATGTAGCGCCTTTTTTGTTGATAATCTGTCCGCCCGAAGTGCGAACATAATCATACATAGCATCCTTATCAAATTCAGGGATATCTTCACGGTCTTTCATTAAATCTTCATATTCTCTGAGTGATACACCCGAAATATATGTGCTTGACCATGGAATAAACGAAGTGTCACCGTGTTCGCCGAAAACATACGCGTGAATATTATTCTGCGCTACCTTAAAGTGCTTTGACATACCGCAACGAAGTCTTGCGGTATCAAGAAGTGTACCCGAACCTATAATCTGTTTTTCGGGCAAACCCGAAATTTTTGTGAAAACATAGGTCATAACATCCACAGGGTTACTTACCAATACATAAAGCGCATCGGGACAAACCTTTGTGATATTCGGTGTAATGCTTTTTAAAATTTCAACATTGGTTTGTGTAAGTTCAATTCGTGTCTGTCCGGGTTTTCTCGGCATACCCGAAGTGATAATTACTATGTCAGAACCTTTAGCATCCTCGTATTCACCTGCAACAAAAGAAATAGGTGCTCTGAAAGAGGTGCCTTGGTTAATATCCATAACCTCACCCTCAACCTTTTCCTTGTTAACATCAATTAATACGATTTCCGAAGCAATATCTGTAAAAGATAAAGCATACGCAATTGTCGAGCCAACACTGCCCGCACCGATGATAGTAATTTTTCTTCCCATTTACAATTTCCTTTCTCGAATAAACGATTTGATGTTGAAACAGTTAATTTGATTGCTGTTTCGACTAACTATACTTTTATTACTCACCATTATAAATTATATCACATTGTTATTTTTTTAACAATATGCAAATGCACAGAAAAAAACACCGATTTACACCGTAAAAATGTTACAATTAACAAAAGTAAGCTCTTGATTTTTATATAATAGTTTTAATATTATCAAAAAACAACAAAAAGCTAAGTTTATATACAAATTTATTCTACCAAAAGCGATATTAAAAGTCAAGAAACGACAGCGTTTTATTGCCTTTTTGATAAAAAATAAAAAGGCCTAAAACCGTAGTGGTTTTAAGCCTTTTATATTACCTTTCTTCACCTATAAAGAATATTGCAAGTGTGCCGGGACCCGAGTGTGAAACAATTACAGGGTCTAAGCAGTTGTAAACGATATTTTTAACGTTATAACGTTTTTTAACCTCTTCGCCTATGATTTTTGCTTCCTCTTCACAGTCGCCGTGAACAATGAAAATATCCTGATTTTCTACATCCACACCCTTTTCGCCTACCGAATCAACCAAGTGTTTGATAGCCGCTTTTCTGCCGCGTGCTTTACCTGTAACATAAAGTTTGCCGTCATTAGCAACATACATTAATGGTTTAATATTCATAAGCGAGCCTACAATCGCGCCTGTACCCGAAAGTCTGCCGCCGCGCTTTAGGAAGAATAGATCATCAAGGGTGAAAACGTGACAAAGTTTAAGTTTGTTTTGTTCTACCCATTCTGCTACTTCTTCCATTGTTTTACCTTGGTTTTTAAGTTGTACGGCATAATGAACAAGCAAACCCTCACCCATAGAAGCCGATAGGGTATCCACAACAATAATTTTACGTTCGGGGAACATTTCGCGGTAATCTTCTGCCGAATTGATAATATTCTGGCAAGTGCCCGAAAGTCCCGAAGAGAAAGCCAGAACAAGTACATCCTCTCCGCCTTCGAGTATGGGGAGTATTACTTTATCGCAATCATCACGGTTTGCAAGAGAGGTTGTAATTTTACCCTTTTGTCTTAAAATGTTATAGGCATCGGAATAATCAATCTTCTGACCTTTAATATAACTTTCGTAAGGTGTATCTTCCACATAATATTTTAGTGAAATTATTTCAACACCGTATTCTTTAATCTGTGCATCGGTCAAATTCGCACATGAATCAGTAACAATTTTAAAACTCATTTTATTCACTCCTTAAAGTTTGCAACCATTATAAACTAAACCGCACTTTATAGCAATCTAAAGCCATTTCCCAAAATTCTAATTTAAATCAACCAACTCTACTGTCGTTAGAATTTGGCTCATTTATCGGGGTTTTGAAGCACTTCTAACTCTGCCGAAAATTGCTCCCAGTCAGAAAAAGCAATATCAAGCTTTATTTGCAATTCGTCAAGTTCGGCTTGCAGTTCTGACAGTTTTATATAATCCGAAAGGTTTTGATCAAGACAAAGTTCGGTCTTTAATCCGTCTATTTTTTCTTCCAAAAGCGCAATTTGTTCTTCTGCCTTTTTGACCTGTCTTTCCTTTTTACCTATTTCTTTTAAAGGGGTGGTATAGGTCTTTTTTTCTTTTGGTTTTTCGGTCTTTTCAGTTTCTTGTTTAGGCATTTTTTGCATTTCAATATATTGCGAATAACCGTAAGGCAAAAATTTAACCTCGTTCGGTTCAAACACCAAAAGCGAATCGGAAATTTCGCGTATGAAGTACCTGTCGTGCGAAACAAAAATAACCGTACCTTCAAAACGCTTTAAAATATCTTCAAGTGTTTCTTTGCCCACAATGTCCATATGATTTGTAGGCTCGTCCAAAATTAAAAAGTTAGGACGGCGCTTGAATATTTTGCAAAGCGCAAGTCTTACCCGCTCACCGCCCGAAAGCATATTAATCGTTTTAAAAACTTCTTCGCCCGTAAAAAGAAATGCTCCTAACGCGCTTCTTGCTTCAAAATCGGTAAGTGTTGGGAAAGCTTTCAAAAAGTCTTCCAAAACGGTGTCGTTACTTGAATATTGCGCCATTTGCTGATCGAAATATCCTATCTGCACCCTTGGACCAAATTTGTATTCGCCCGAAATTTTAGGAATACTACCCATCAATGTTTTAATAAAGGTAGACTTGCCAAGCCCGTTTCCGCCGATAATACCAACTTTATTGCCACGTTTCATTTCGAGATTCACAGTCGAAAGCGGTTTATCGTAACCCACAGTTAAATCTTTTACCGAAAGCACGTCTTTAACGCCTATATCCAAAGGTTCAAAATCGGTATGGAAGGTACGCAAATCATAAGCCTCGGGCGAATCGGGCACTTCCATTCTTTCAAGCGCTTTTATCTTACTTTGCGCCATTGCGGCTTTGGTAGCTTTATATCTGAAACGCTCTACCAAATTTTCAAGCCGTTCCCTTTCCTTAAGGCCCGCCTCATACTCCTTTATCTGCCGTTCGCGCAGCGCCTTCTTTTCGATTGTAAACTGGGTGTAATTGCCCGAATATTTGTGTGTTGCGCCGTATTCAATTTCATAAACAGTATTGACAACATTATCCAAAAACATTCTATCGTGCGAAACCACAACAAATGCTTTTTTATACTTTTTTAAATAATCTTCAAGCCACTCCACCGCCTCAATATCAAGGTGGTTTGTAGGCTCGTCCAAAAGTAGTATATCGGGTTTTGATAAAAGCAGTTTTAAAAAGGCTATTTTAGTCCTTTGGCCGCCCGAAAATTCAGATAAAGGACGGTGTTTTTCTTCCGCAAACCCAAATTTCTTAATCGCGCCCTCATACTCTTTTTCAAAATAAAAGCCGCCCAAATTATTAAAAGTATCAAGCAAATTGGTATAGTTTTTAATATTTTCCTGCGACTGTTCCTCGTTCATTAACTGCTCGGCTTTATCTAATTCATTTTTGATTGACAGTATTTCGCTGTAAGCCAAGCGCACTTCTTCCAACAAGGTTCTACTATCATCTTCAAAGGTCATTTGGGACAAAGTGCTGATTTTAGGCTTACCAGAAACCGCAAAAAACGAATCGGTGTCATTTTCCCTCTTTGCAAGGGAGTATTCACCCGAAATCAACTTTAAAAGGGTGGTTTTTCCGCAACCGTTACGACCTACAACAGCAATTTTGCTTTGGTCATTAATTTCAATATTAACCGATTTTAAGATTGCTTCACCCGAAAGTTCAACCACACCGTTTTGAATTTTAAGTTGCACTTAACCCACCTCCTTTAAAAATTTACGGGCGACTGAAAGCCGCCCTTAAAATTTAAGAAATTTTTGCGTTTTCATAAAGAAAATCCATTACCTTACTCAAAACAATCTGATACTCAAAAACATATTCTCCGTAAGCTCTCTTAAAGAGTTCTTCATCAATAGTATAGCCTTGCTGTTTGTACTGTGCAAGGGTATTTTCCGCTTCTTTATTCACTTCTTCTTTAGTAATCGACATTCCTTCATTATCCAAAATCGCATACCAAATCATTTGCATTTCCATTAACGGTTCAACCTGTTGTGAAATTATATATTTTTCAAATTCTTCTTGTGTTTGCCCGTTTTGTTCTAAATAATCTTCTAAGGTAGTTCCGCCATTTTCCATCTCAAATTCGATCATATTCAAAACCGATTGCTTAACTGTTTTTACATCATCGGCAGGATATTCTTTGATCTTGGAATTTTTAGCTATTCTCTCAAATATCGTTTGCTTAACGGCGGCTGATTTTGTTACGCTATTATAATCTTCTACAGAATTATACCCTAACTCCGAATAAAATTCTTCAGGTGTTTTTGCCGCTTTAACATAATTGACCTTAACTGTAAAAACAACTTCTGCGCCACTAAGTTCTTTGTTACCATAATCTTTGGGGAATTTTAAATTAAGGTCAACCGTATCGCCGATTTCCACGCCGATAAGACCATCTTCAAAGCCGTCAATGAAACTATCCGAACCGATTGTTAAATCATAATTATCTGCAGTACCGCCTTCGAAAGCAACGCCGTCCTTTTTGCCGATGTAATTAATATTAGCAATGTCACCGTTTTTTACAGTTCCTTTGGTCGCTTCTTCTTCGTGATTTAAACCGTTGTTAATAACATCATCCAAAACAAGACTATCGTAAACCTCTTTGTATTCTTTAGATGAAGTATCAATATTTATTCCCTTGTATTCGTCCAATTCTACATATTTATCCAAATTCACATTATAAAGTATTCTTTCCTGCTTACCGCAAGAGCAAAGGGTTAACATTAATCCTAAAATCATTACTAAACTAAAAATTCTTTTCATTTTTTATTCTCCTATATTGTTTTGTAATTCGCCTTTTGAAGATGCCTTTAAGTAAGCATTAATAAATCCGTCTAAATCGCCGTCCATAACAGCGTTAATATTGCCCGATTCAAAACCTGTTCGGTGGTCTTTCGCCATAGTGTAAGGCATAAATACATACGACCTTATTTGCGAACCCCAGGCAATATCCTTTTGAACGCCCTTAATATCTTCAATTTTTTCAAGATGCTCGCGTTCTTTTATTTCCAAAAGTTTTGATTTCAACATTCTAAGCGCTTGTTCGCGGTTTTGGAACTGACTGCGCTCATTCTGACAAGCAACCACAATTCCTGTTGGGATATGTGTAAGTCTTACAGCAGAAGAAGTTTTATTTATGTGCTGACCGCCCGCGCCTGACGAACGGAAAACATCCATTTTAATGTCTTCTTCCCTGACTTCGATGTTCATATCATCGGTAATTTCGGGCATAACTTCAAGTGAAGCAAAAGAAGTATGTCTTCTTCCCGAAGAATCGAACGGAGACACTCGTACAAGACGGTGAACACCCGATTCACTCTTTAAATAACCGTAAGCATTTTCGCCCTCTATGAGAATTGTGGCGCTTTTAAGTCCCGCCTCGTCACCGTCAAGAAAATCAAGCATTGAGGTTTTAAAACCGTGGCGCTCGGTCCAACGAGTATACATTCTCACTAGCATTGATACCCAGTCCATAGCCTCAGTACCGCCCGCGCCCGCGTGGAAAGTGAGAATTGCGTTGTTTTTATCGTACTCACCCGTAAGCAAGGTTTGAAGTCTAAGCGATGCAAGACCTTTTTCAAACTCGTCCAAAGTAGTTTCAATTTCTTCTACTAAAGAAAGGTCTTCCTCCTCGTCGCCCATTTCTATAAGCACGCTTAAATCTTCATAAGAAGAACACAAACCGTCATAACTTTCAACCGTGTTTTTAAGTTTACCTGTTCTTTGAAGAATTTTTTGGGAATTTTCCATATCGTCCCAAAAATCAGGGGCGCTGGCTTTGGTTTCAAGTTCTTCAATTTCACGGCATAGCGCGTTATAACCTAACGCATCCTTTAAGTCTTTAAGTTCGCTACTATTAGATTCAAGCCTTAATTTTAACTGCTCAAATTCAAGCATAAATTCTCTCCTAATTATGTTTTAAAACGTAAGCGCACCAATTATCTTTATACTGTTCTTCCAAAACGGTAAATCCGCGCTGTTTAGCGGCAGACAGAACATCGTCTTTCCTTAAATCGATAATGCCCGATATTATAAGCACACCGTCTTCATCCATAAAATCGCTTACATTTTCAAATAATTTTATAATTACATCTGCCACAATATTGGCGCAAATTACATCAAATTTACCGCTGACTTTTTCTGCCAAATCGCCGTGGATAAATTCGCATTTATCCGTAATTTTATTAATTTCTGCATTTTCCTTAGCGGTTTTAACCGATTGCGAATCAATATCAACACCGATAGCCTTTTTTGCCCCCAAAAGCACAGAGGCTATTGCCAAAATACCACTGCCGCAACCGATGTCAAGCATATCTATATCTTGATTTACATAATTTTCCAAAAGTTTCAAACAAAGGGAGGTGGTAGCGTGTGTGCCTGTGCCGAAAGCGGCGCCGGGGTCAATATGAAGCAAGGTTCTGTTATCCTTATTATCATAATTTTCCCAACTTGGCACTATTGCAAGTTTTTCTCCGATTTCGGTAGTATGGAAATACTTTTTCCAGTTTTCGTTCCAGTCCTTATCGTCCACGCCGATTGAAGTTACTTCACAATCAATACCCGAAGCCTTTAATCTTTCCTTTAGAAACTCCAACGCTTCTAAAGCATTATCGGTTTCGGCAATGTAGATATGAATTAACGCGATTTCGCGGTCCTTTGCTAAAAGCCCCTCGTCAATGAGGTTTATATGCGCAATTTCTTCTGCCTTTTCTTCCAAATCGGAATAATCTTCAATATAAATTCCGTAAGGCACCGTCATATTAGCAATTGCCGCCGCAGAATCAATATCGCTTTGTGCTACTTTTACGGTAATTTCGGTCCAGTTCATAAACTTTCCTTTCAAGATTTAATACAAAAACAAGTATATCATTTTTTGATTACAATTTAAAGTTTTTATTGAAAAAATTTTCTATATCATCTTTTGAGGTTTCCACAGTTCCCTGCACCATACCGTTTCTTCCTCCGCCTTTAACGGTAAATTTGGCTTTGAAATTTTTAAAAAATTCATCCAATTTATCACTTTCACCGCAAATTGCAAAAGAAAAACCGTTGTCACGCTCGCTAAAAACCGCTCTTATGCCGCCAAAAGACTTGAAAAGCGCGTCTGCAAAAATCTGCAATTCTTTTATTTCAAGGTCTTCTTCAAAAATGCAGGTTACTTCACCTTTATTTTCAAAGGCGGCAACCTTACTGTCAATACTTTGTCTTTTAAGACCTGTAATTTTAAATTTTAATTCAGAAATTGTGTTAAGCAGTCTTTCGACACCGTCGGCAACCTCGTTTTGCTTAACTGCCAACGCGCCCGATATTTTACGCACATTATCATACTTTTCGTTATAATCTGAAAGCGCTCTTCTGCCACACTTCATTTCAATTCTAACACCGCCGCGCAGTTTTTCGGTATCAAGCAATTTAATAATACCTATTTCCGCCGCGGTTTCAACGTGAGGCGCACAGCAAGCGCATATATCGGTATCCTCGATTTCAACTATTCGCACCGCTCCCTCAATTTCCTTTTTGCTGCGGTAGTTAAGTGTATTAAGGATTTGTTTGTCAGGATAGTATGTAGTAAACTTACGGTTTAAAAAAACCGCCTCGTTAGCCTCAGCTTCGATTTTTAAAATTTGCTCTTTAGTGAGCATTTTATCGAAATCAAGGGTTACAATGTCTTTCCCTAAATGGAAGCCGACGTTTTCACAACCGTAAAGTCGGTGCGCCACACCCGAAACGATATGCTCGCCCGAATGTTGCTGCATAAAATCAAAACGGCGGGCGAAATCAACAATTCCTTTTACCTTTTGTCCCTTTTCGAACTGCTTTGTTGTATAATGATATATAATTTCGTCCTTAATCTGAACATCGTACACCTTTGCATCATCAAGCAAACCTATATCCGATGCTTGACCGCCGCCTTCAGGGAAAAAAGCGGTACGGTCCAGAATTGTAGCGAAACCGTCCGCAAAGGGATATGAATCTATAACAGTAGCGTCAAATTCGCTTAAGTGGGAATTTATATCATAAAGTTTTTCGGTCATTGTAATTTTTCCTTAACAATATAAGCGGCTTTGTAAATATCGCCACCGCCCATAGTAATAACGATGTCACCCTTTTCGGCGGTTTTTATAATAGTATCAGCTATATTTTCGAATCCGTCAACTATAACCGCATCAGGCAAGCCGTTCATAATATCTTCGGAAGAAATTCCGTAGGTATTAACCTCGCGCGAGCCCATAATGGGAGTTAAAATAACCTTATCCGCAATAGAAAGCGCCTTTATGAACTCGTCTTTCAAAAGCGCAGTGCGTGAAAAAGTAAAGGGTTGGAAAACTGCTATAACCCTTTTGTAATCAAGATTTTTAGCGGCGGTAAGGGTTGCGGTAATTTCGGTGGGGTGATGGGCATAGTCGTCAGCCAGAACAAAACCGTCAAACTCGCCCAAAAATTCAAACCTTCTGCCCGCGCCTGTGAATTTTTCCAAAGCGTCTTTAATTCCATTCGCATCAACGCCCATATCATAAGCCACCGCAAAAGCAGAAAGCGCGTTTAATACATTATGGTGACCTGGAATATGCAGTTCAATATTAATTAATTTTTCACCGTTTTTATATGCGTCAAACGAAAAACCGTATTTCCCACTCTTTATATTTTTGGCATAATAATTGTTCTTTTCTGAAAAGCCGAAAGTAACAACCTTTCCGTTAATATCTTTCACGGCTTTCATTGCCAATTCATCATCGCCGTTCACATAGCAAAGTCTTCCCATTGACACAAACTTATTAAATGATAAAATAAGATTATCCATTGTCTTGAAATAATCAAGATGGTCGTTATCAATATTAAGAAGCACCGTAACATCAGGGGAAAGTTGTAAAAATGTATCCACAAACTCACAACTTTCGCAAACCATAGTTTCACTATTTCCTGCGATACCGTTAGAATTTATAAGGGGTAACTTTCCGCCGATAACTGCAGTAGGATCCTGCTTGTTTAAAATTAAAATTTGTGTTATCATAGAAGTAACCGAAGTTTTACCGTGGGTGCCGCAAACTCCTATTACATTATCAAACTTACGGGTAAGCGCGCCTAAAAGGTGGCTTCTTTCCATTGTTGGAATACCGAGTTCCGCTGCTCTTACAAGTTCGGGATTATCCTTACTGATTGCGGCGGAGTAAACTACAAGTTCGGCATTCTCAACATTTTGTGGCTTATGCCCCATAAAAACTTTAATACCCAAAGCCTGCACCCTTTTAAGCGGGTCGCTTGGATTATTGTCAGAGCCTGTTAAAATATACCCTTTACTGTGCAAAATTTCGGCCAAAGGGCACATTCCGCTCCCGCCGATACCAATCATATGAATACGTTTTACATTGTCAATTATTTTATCTTCTTTACGGAGTTGTTTCATAATAACGCTCCCTGTTAATTTCTTACTTATTATTATATAACTTTTGTCATAAAAAATAAACCCTTTTTTGTGAGGTGACACATAAATGTTTAAAATTCCCCAAAATGTAGAGTATGTAATCGGCCGTTTAACCGATAACGGCTTTAAAGCATACATAGTCGGCGGTTGTGTAAGGGATATTTTGTTGGGTAAAACTCCCCACGATTTTGATATTACAACTTCGGCAAAACCCGAAGAGATTATATCCCTTTTTGAAAAAACCGTACCAACAGGCGTTAAGCACGGAACGGTTACGGTTATTGCCGACAATGAACCTATAGAAGTTACCACTTTCAGAACCGAAGGTTTATATACCGACAACCGCCGTCCAGACAGTGTGGAATTTGTAGACGATTTGCGCGAAGATTTGGCAAGGCGCGATTTTACGGTTAATGCTATGGCGTATAACAGCAAAGAAGGATTGCAAGATTACTTTGGCGGTAAAGAGGATTTGCAAAACAAAATTTTACGGGCAGTCGGCAACCCCGAAAAACGCTTTTTAGAAGATTCTTTACGGATTTTGCGACTTTTCCGTTTTGCTTCAACCCTTGAGTTTGAAATCACACAAGAAACCGCCCGCGCGGCAATTCTTCACTCAAATTTACTTAAAAACGTAAGCCGAGAGCGTATTTTTGAGGAACTGAAAAAAGCGGTTGTAGGAAATAACTTTAAAATTTTTGCCCCGTTAATTGAATGCGGCGCACTCGAATTTTTAAATATTAAATCTACCCCCGATTTTGAAAAAATTAAAAATTTAAAAGAACACCCTTTGCTTTGCCTTTACATTTTCTTAAAAAGCGAGGGACTTTCACGACTCAAACCCTCTAACCGAGAGAGAGAATACTTCAAAACGCTTGATTTACTATCTTTAATGCCTGCACCAAAGACCAATGCCGACATTAAGGAAATGCTTAACATTTCAAGCCCTGAAATATTAAAAGATTTCTTTTTATTGAAAAATCTTGATGTTTTTGCGCTTCAAAAAGTTTTAGACTCAGGTGAGCCATATTCAACAACACACCTTAAAATAGACGGCAACACCTTAAAAGATATGGGTTATAAAGGTGAAAAAATAGGCGAAATTTTGGAACACTTGCGAAAAACAGTGACAACACATCCCGAAAAGAACAATAAAAAAGATTTATTAAAAGAAATACCGTAACAAAGAATGATAAGTGCCATAAAATGTGTTAGGCACTTATCATTTTTTGTTTGGACAGTGATTATATGAAAAAAATTTGCATTGTAGGTGGCGACAGCCGACTAAGAACCGCAAAACACATTTTGGAAAATCAAAACTTCTTTGTTGATTCTTTGGGTCTTTATCCTGAGGATAAAGGGAATATTGAATTAAGCGACATTTTACTTTTGCCCGTTCCCACCACAAAGGACGGCAAAACGGTATTTGCCCCTTTGACCGACCGAAAAATACTGCTAAGCGAAATTGCAGAGAAATGTAACAACCAATTAATTCTTTGCTGTAATTATAAGTTTGAAAACAAACATTCGGTAGATTATAACACCCTTGACAGTTATGCCCTTTTAAATGCTGTTCCCACAGCAGAGGGTGCAATAAAAATCGCAATGGAAAACACGCCTTATACCCTTTGGAAAAGTAAAGTGCTTGTTATCGGCTACGGCAGGGTAGGAAAAATTTTGGCAAACCGCCTTAAAAATTTAGGGTGCTTTGTTACCGTAAGCGCCCGCAATCCAAAAGATTTCGCCCTTTTAGATGCTCTTGGATTTAATTACATAAATACCGAGAGTTTAAATAAAAATTATTTGGATTACAACATTATTTTCAACACGGTAGACTTTGAAGTTTTGAATGATAACACCTTAAAAAACTGTCCTTGTAATTTGATTATCGACCTTTCTTCAAAAGGCGGCTTTGATTTGAATTTTGCAAAGGCACTTGGGATAAATGCTATAAAACCGCCGGGGCTTCCCGGAATTGTTGCTCCCGAAACGGCAGGCAAAATTTTAGCAAAGACTGTTACAGAACTTATATATTTTTACAATTAAAGTGGGATGAACAATAATATGCAAAACATTACATTAGGTTATGCTTTGACCGGTTCTTTTTGCACTATAAAAAATTCGGTTGAAGCGCTAAAAAAATTAAGTGAATACGATATAAAAATCAAACCCATTATGTCTGAAACGGTGTATAAAACCGATACCCGTTTCGGTAAAGCACAGGACTTAATAAAGCAGGTGGAAGAAATCTGTAAAGAAAAGGTTATTCACGATATTGTATCGGCAGAACCGATTGGACCTAAAAATTTACTTGATATTTTAGTAGTAGCTCCCGCAACGGGTAATACTCTTGCAAAAAATGCTTTAGGTATTACCGACAGCGCTGTTACCATGGCAATAAAAGCGCACTTGCGCAACAATAAACCGGTTGTTTTTGGGGTTGCCACTAACGATGCCTTAGGTGCGAGCGCCAAAAATATCGGTCTTTTGCACAACACAAAAAATATTTTCTTTGTACCCTACCGTCAAGACGATCCAAATAGTAAAAACAATTCCTTAGTATGCGATTTTTCACTAATTCCGCAAACTGTTGAAATGGCGCTTAAAGGAGTACAAATTCAGCCTGTAATTATTTGACATTTTATCTTTGTTGGTATATACTTATCTGGTCACGCATAATATACCGACAAAGAGAGTGATTAAATGGGTATTGCCGAACTTTTTATATTAGCGGTAGGTCTTTCTATGGATGCTTTTGCAGTATCTATTTGCAAAGGTCTTGCAACCTTTAAACTTAAAAAACGCCATATGCTAATTACCGGTCTTTGGTTCGGCGGATTTCAGGCTTTGATGCCGCTTATCGGTTACTTTTTAGGCACTGCGTTTGAAAAATATGTAACCGCCATTGACCATTATATTGCCTTTATATTGCTTGGCGCAATCGGTGCTAATATGATAAAGGAATCCCTTGAAAAAGAAAACGAAGAAGATTGCAACGGCGACTGCTACGGCTTTAAAACAATGCTTGTAATGGCTATTGCTACCAGTATTGACGCCTTGGCGGCAGGTATTTCACTTGCGATGGACCTTAAAGGCAATAATACCTACGCTTACATTGCGGTACTGTTTATCGGTGTGACCACCTTTACCCTATCGGCTATTGGGGTTAAAATCGGTAATATCTACGGCGCAAAATTCAAATCCAAAGCCCAATTCGCAGGCGGGCTGATTTTAATTATTTTAGGCACAAAAATTTTATTGGAACATTTAGGTATAATATAAAAGGAGCAGATAAAATCTGCTCCTTTTGCTTTATATCTTAGTCAAAAATTCATCAATCGAGTCGTCGTCTTTTGTGTCAACCTCGCACGGCTTTTTAAATAGCGACCAGATTTCACTCATAGTATTAACTTCCCCTGGTGCAACCTTTTTAACTTCGCTTAAATTTTCAATTTCAATCATTACATCATTTGTATAGGTTTCAAAAGAAACGTTATTGTCAGGATAAATACCGTTCGGGTGGTTATTTTCATACTTTTTGCAGAAAACATCTTCCCCTACAATATAATAAACCTGACCGCAATTAAGGTCAAAGCCGAGTTTTAAAGGACAGGTTGCATTAGTATCCTGATCAATAGTAACATAACGTTTGCCGAAACGAAGGCGGCTGTCAGATAAATCGGTATAAGGCCATACAGATATTTGACGGTTGTGCAAAAGACCGGTATCGTTAGTGTTCATTGGTATAACCAAAGTGCCGTCAGTCGTTGCAACGCTTATGCACCAAACTGCAAATTCTTTTTCTTTTTCACCGATATTTTTAATAGCGGTGTCAATCTGCATATTAGCGTCGTCGCTATCCATCTTAATTTCAAAAGATTTTTTCACACCGTTTTTATTATCATCTGCCGCTTCAAATATTGCTCCGTTTTCGGTAACTGTGTATTTTACCTTTTCATCGTCAGGTGTGTATGTTTCGGGATAACTTTCGGTTGTAAGCCATACCCTGTGTCCGCCAAAACTTTCCCAAGCCTTGCCTTCGCCGAAATAATCGGTATAAGCCTTGTCGGTCATCGGTGTGAATGCTTTGCGGTTATCACACATAATGTTTTTACCGCCTAAAAAGCCGAATCTTATAATTCGCGGTCCTAAATCTACCGTAACATAGGCTTCAATAACACCGTTGGAAATAACAACACATCTGCCGTAATCTTTATAATTTTCAATTTCTTTTACATTTACCATTTTCATCACCCTTTAATTAAATTTGCTTTATATTCAAGACCGCATTCAAGCGGTTTGTTTAAAGAAAGCGCATATAAATCAGTTGCGGTGCATTCTAAACCGAAAACTTTTTGAGCATCACACCCTAAATTTTCAATTTCTTTTGCACGCATAATAATCGGAATCTGCGACTTTTGGGAACACTTTTTAATTATTTCTTCGCCGTTTTTATTAAATCCCAATACCCTTATATACGGCGGTTTTTTCATAAAAAGCGAACTATCCGCACCCAAAACCGCCGAAAGAACAAGCCTTCTTATACGGGCGTGGGTATAGCGTTTCACCTTCAAAGTATTATACAATTCGTCAAGACTTGTAGCAACCTTTATTGCCGAAAAAAGTTTATTTTCTACCCCTTCGCTCAAATCGGGCAGTTTTGATAAATCAGCCAAACTTTTTGTGCGAAGAATACCTAAAACCAAATTTTCAATATTTTTAATGTTTGATATGTTTTCTTCTTTTAAAAGTTTTAAATCGCTTTTAGCAATATAATTTTGACAGAAATCATAATCGCCCGAAATTAACCTTTCCCTTAAAAGCGAAGCCGAAACAAAGTTTTCTGTAACTTGGTTGCTGTCGTGCGCCGCTCCCACACGCTTTAGCGTTTCATAACCCATTTTAGAATTTATTTTTTTTATTGCGCTTATATATTCTATTGCAAGGTTGTTATTCGGCTTGTTTAAAATATCGTTTTCAAGTCCACACTGCAAAGCAGTTTGCTCGCGCGCGGCGGCAAAAGTAACACCGTTTTGTAGGTTATCTTTTAACTTTTGCGAAAATTCGGGTGAATTTAAAATTTCGCTTGCACGGTTTAAAATTTCAGTATCCCCACACTCGCTACCAAACACTAATCTGTCACAACCGATAGCATCAAGTATAGATACCCCACCAAATGCAAAATTTTGCGCAGTTGAGCAAGAATAGTAAACGGGAAGTTCCAAAACCAAGTCCGCCCCGTTATTTAAAGCCGTTTGGGTACGGATTCTTTTTTCAGCAATTGCAGTATCTCCGCGCTGAACAAAATTACCGCTTATGACACAAACAACCGCACCGTCTTTTAAGGCAGCGTCAATTAAAAATTTATGTCCCGAATGCAAGGGATTAAATTCAGCGATTATTCCGGTTGTAAACAATTTATCACTTCTTTTAAAAAAACTTGAAAACAAAACAAAAGTATAGTAATATAATACCATAAACAAATATTAAGTTCAATATTTTTAAAATGGAGGATTATTTATGAAAATTTTTGTTGTAAACGCGGGAAGTTCATCCCTTAAATATCAACTTATAGATATGGAAAACGAACAAGTTTTAGCAAAAGGCCTATGTGAAAGAATCGGTGTAAGCGGTTCTATTTCGCACAAAGCGGCTGACGGCAGAACCTACACCGCCGAAACCGATATGCCTACCCACAGTGAAGCATTTGAATCGGTTGTTTACGCCCTTACTAAGTCTGAAGCTAAAGTTATTGATTCTTTTGACGAAGTTTCGGCTATTGGCCACCGTATAGTACAAGGCGGTAGTATTTTTAAAGATTCCTGCCTCATTACACCCGAAGTTTTAGAAAAGGTTGACGAATTGAGTGAATTAGCACCTCTTCACAACCCTGCAAACGTGCTTGGTGTTAAAGCTTGTATTGATACATTCGGCAAAGAAAAACCGCAGGTTGCAGTTTTTGACACTTCTTTCCACCAAACAATGCCTGAACATGTTTATATGTTCGCGCTTCCCTACAAGTATTACGAAAAGTACGGTGTTCGTAAATACGGCGCACACGGTACAAGCCACCGTTTTGTAAGCAACCGCTTGGCAGAGGTTATCGGCAAAGATAAAAAAGACTTAAAAATGATTATTTGCCACTTAGGTAACGGTTGTTCTATTACCGCTGTTAAAGACGGCGTATGCTACGATACCTCAATGGGCTTCACCCCGCTTGACGGCTTTATGATGGGCACCCGTACAGGTACACTTGACCCATCTGCTTTAACTTATATTGCTGAAAAAGAGAACTTAAGCCCTGCAGACATTAACCGTATTTGTAACAAAGAATCAGGCGTTTTAGGTGTTTCGGGCGTTTCTAACGATAACCGTGATGTAGGCACAGCCGCTGAACAAGGCAACCACAGGGCTAAGCTTGCTATTGATATGCAACGCTACCAGATTTTGAAATTCGTTGGTTCTTATGCCGCTGCTATGAACGGTGTTGACGCTATTGCCTTTACAGGCGGTATCGGTGAAAATGACGGTGCACTTCGCAAATTTGTTTGCGAAAATCTTGCATACCTTGGTGCTAAGATTGACGACAGCAAAAACGCTTTGCGCGGTGAAGAAGTTAAAATTTCTACCGATGATAGTAAGGTTGACCTTTACGTTATCCCCACCAACGAAGAACTTGCTATCGCCAGAGATACTTTAGCGATTATTTCAAAATAAGAGGTACCATATGAACATTTGCGAAATTAAAAGTAATATTAAAAACGGTAAATACGATAGTGATTTTGCGATGCTTTACGGGGATGTTGATTCCGCGCGCGAGCGTTATCTTGCCGCTTGCGAAGAATTCGAAAAACTTTATCCCGTATCAAAGGATATTCGCATATTCTCCGCCCCAGGCAGAACCGAAGTAGGCGGCAACCATACCGACCATCAGCACGGAAGCGTTTTAGCAGGCGGTGTTAACCTTGATGTTATTGCCATTGTTTCGGAAAATGACGATAATACCATTCGCATAAAATCCCAAGGTTACGATATGGACACCGTAAAGGTAGACGAACTTGAGAAAAAGACACAAGAAATCGGTAAAGCAATTTCGCTTATTCGCGGTGTTTGTTATAAATTTCAAGAACTCGGTTACAAAATCGGCGGTTTTAACGCTTATACCACTTCAAATGTTTTAAAAGGTTCGGGACTTTCTTCCTCGGCAGCGTTCGAAGTGCTTATCGGCAACATTGTAAACGGTCTTTTTGTAAATACAAGCGTTAATGCTATTGAAATTGCAAAAATCGGTCAGTTTGCTGAAAGGGAATATTTCGGTAAGCCTTGCGGACTGCTTGACCAGATGGCATCATCCTTAGGCGGTTTTACCTATGCGGACTTTAATAACCCCGCTGACCCGATTACCGAAAAAATTGACCTTGATATAAAGAAATACGGCTATACCCTTTGTGTTGTTGATACAGGCGGAAACCACGCTAATTTAACGCAGGACTATGCCGATATTACTATTGAATGTAAGCAGATAAGCAATGCTTTGGGCGTTGAATTTTTGCGTGATGCTGATGTCGACAAGTTTTATTCCTCGTTAGCATCTTTACGCAAAGAATTCGGCGAACGCGCAGTACTTCGCGCTTTCCACTTCTTTAACGAACAAGCACGTGTACTCAAACAACGTGACTGCTTGAAATCAGGCGATTTTGAAGGATTTTTAACTCTCGTTAACGAGTCTGGACAGTCTTCATACGACTATTTGCAAAACCTTTACTCTACAACTGCTGTAAAAGAGCAGGGCTTATCTCTTGCAATTGCTTTGACTAAGCAGTTCTTAAACGGTAAAGGCGCTTGTCGTGTTCACGGCGGCGGTTTTGCAGGCACTATTCAGTGCTACATACCAACCGAAAAACTTTCGGAATATAAGCAGATGATTGAAGCCGTATACGGTAAAAACAGTTGTTGTGTTTTAAACATCCGTCCTGTTGGTGGATATGAAATTAAATAATAAAGAAAGCGGAGTGGAATTCCACTCCGCTTTCTTTATGTATTATCGGTTTTTAAAAACTCAGGGATTTGGGCTACTATAATTGCCGCAAACATTATTACACAACCTAAAATTTCATTTTTGGAAAGTAGCGAACCCGAGAACATTACCCCACCAAGAACGGCGAAAACGCTTTCAAAACTCATAACAATAGATGCTACCGACGGTTCTGCATACTTTTGACCGACAATCTGCAAAGTATAAGCAATACCGCTTGACATTATACCAAGGTATAAAATCGGTAAAATGCCGTCTATAAGTGCGGAAAATTCGAGTGTTTTAAAATCAAAAATCAAAGCGCATACGGTGGAAATTACACCCACCACAAAAAACTGCATAATTGAAAGTTTAACGCCGCCCGTTACACCAACATATTTATCCACAGCCAGAATTTGCAATGCAAATGCGATAGCGCAACAAAAAACAACTATGTCAGCAAGGTAAAATGCTTCAAGCCCGTTTGCAAGGCAAAGCATATAAATGCCTGCGGTTGCTAATATTCCGCCGCACCATACTAAAATACCGACCTTTTTGCGCATAAATACCGAAAAACAAGGAACTAAAATTACATAAAGTACAGTTAAAAAACCGGCGTGGGTTTCGGCAGGAGCGCCTTTTGGATAAAGGGCGATACCGAACTGTTGCAAATTCATTGCAATTGCCAAAAACGTACCGCACATTAAAGCGGCGGCAAGATAATGTTTTTTGCCTGCTTTATCTTTTGGAAAAAAAGTTCCCTTTGTTTTAAAATTAGTGATTTTCCAAAAAATAAACAGAAATATTGCCGCAATAAAGGAACGGCTGGCATTTACCGTAAAGGTAGGCACAGTGTCACTTATTTGGTTTTGTGCCACAAAAGCCAAACCCCAAATAAGCGCCGCGACACCTAAGATTAAACTTCCCTTTAAATTATTAGTCTTCATTTTCTTCCTTTTTAATTACGAATTACAATTTGTCTTTACGCATAGTAAGTGATATGCGCTTTTTAGCGACATCAACGCTTAATACCCAAACCTTTACAATATCCCCAACCTTTAAAACTTCGCTTGGGTGTTTTATAAATTTATTGGTTATTTGAGAGATATGCACAAGTCCGTCCTGATGAACGCCGATATCCACAAAAGCGCCGAAATCTATAACATTTCTGACAGTTCCCGTAAGTTCCATACCGCTTTTCAGGTCTTCCATAGACATAATATCGGTGCGAAGCAGTGGTGGCGGTAATTCGTCACGCGGGTCTCTGCCAGGACGTTCCAATTCTTTTACAATATCGCTGAGTGTGGGCACTCCAATGCCGAGTTCCACCGCTAAATTTTCCGCCCCCTTGCTTTCTACCCTTTCGCTTAAATCTTTAACCGCGCCGTTTTTAAGATCTTTGTCAGAATAATCACAAAGTTTTAAAAGATTTTCTGCGGCGGTATAACTTTCAGGATGAACCGAAGTATTATCAAGCGGATTTTTACCGTCTGCTATGCGCAAAAATCCTGCGCATTGTTCGAACGCTTTAGGTCCTAATTTAGAAACCTTTTTAAGTCCTGTACGGGATGCAAACTTACCGTTTTCTTCACGGTAAGCAACAATATTCTTAGCAACAGCAGGCCCTAACCCCGAAACACGAGAAAGTAACTGCACCGAAGCGGTATTAAGATCTACACCAACGCTGTTAACGCAATTTTCAACCACACCGTCAAGTGCACCGTTTAACTGATTTTGGGGCATATCGTGCTGATACTGGCCAACACCTATTGCTTTAGGGTCAATTTTAACAAGTTCTGCCAACGGGTCTTGAAGTCTTCTTGCAATTGAAACCGCACTTCGCAAGGATACATCATATTCAGGGAATTCTTCTGCCGCAAGTTTGGAAGCCGAGTAAACACTCGCCCCCGCCTCGCTTACTACCATATATGATACATCGCGGTCAATTTCTTTAATAACATCGGCTGCGAAAACCTCGGTTTCGTGGCTTGCAGTACCGTTACCTATTGCAATAACATCTACATCATACTTTTTAATAAATGCTTTTACAACGATTTTTGCATTTTCTATATCACTCTTTGGTGGTGCAGGGTAAATTACGCCTGTGTCAAGCACCTTGCCCGTACCGTCAACAACAGCCACTTTACAGCCTGTTCTGTACCCAGGGTCAAGTCCCAAAGTCACCTTATCCTTAACAGGTGGTTGCATAAGTAACTGCTTTAAGTTGGTAGAAAATACCTTTATTGCCGAATTGCTTGCCTTTTCGGTAAGGCCTGACCTGATTTCACGCTCAATTGACGGGAATATAAGTCTTGTGTAAGCATCCTCCGCCGCCGCTTTTACCGTTTCGGTTGCGGGTGAGCCCTCTTTAATATGAGATTTCGCTATTATAAACATAGCCTTGTCCCTGTCAAAATCAATAGAAACCTTTAAAAATTCTTCCTTTTCGCCACGGTTTATTGCCAAAACTCTATGGTCAGCAATTTTAGCAACACTTTCAGAATAATCTTTATACATTTCGTAAACATCTAATTCTTCTTTAGCGCCTTTAACGGTCAAAATTCCGTGAGCCGAACAAACAAAACGCATACGTTTTCTCACATCCGCATCGTCAGAAATTTTTTCCGCAATAATATCCATGGCGCCCTGCAAAGCGTCTTCTGCAGTTTCAACACCAAGTTCGGCGTTTACAAAATCCTGCGCCAAAACAATGGGTTCGGCACATTCGGGTGACTGTTCATAGATAATATCAGCCAAAGGTTCAAGCCCTTTTTCTTTAGCAACACTTGCCCTTGTTTTACGCTTTTTCTTATAAGGACGGTAAATATCGTCAAGTTCGGTTAAAGTAACGGCATTTTCGATAGCTGTAATCAGTTCTTCGGTTAAAGCGCCTTGCTCTTCAATTGAGGCCTTAATCTTTTCTCTCGTTTCGTCCATATTGCGAAGATACAAAAGACGGTCGTAAAGTTCGCGTAAAACTTGGTCATCAAGCGAACCTGTGGCTTCTTTGCGGTATCTTGCAATAAA
>JAZSDM010000051.1:0-1710 GCA_045531145.1 Acutalibacteraceae bacterium
CGCGAGCAGATTGCCGACCCCGATTTTGAGGGCTATTGCCACTGTATGCTTTATTACAAAAGTAAAGATTAATTTTGAAAGGTTGTGAAATAATGTCGGTTATTAATTTAACAAAGGTCAATTTTGAAAATGAGGTTATGAATTCAGACAAACCCGTTCTCATCGATTTTTCAGCAACTTGGTGCGGTCCGTGCCGCATGGTTGCTCCGATTGTTGATGAAATCGCAGCTGAAAACAGTCAATTTAAGGTTTGCAAGGTTGATGTGGATGATGAACCTGAGCTTGCCGCTGCATTTGCCGTTTCAAGCATTCCGATGCTTGTTGTGGTAAAGAACGGAAAAATCGTTGATCAAGCAGTCGGCGCAAGACCGAAAGAAGCAATTTTATCAATGCTTACAAAATAATAAAAAAGCGGCTTGATTAACAAGCCGCTTTTTTGGTGCAGCCACTGCACTAATATCCGAACCAATGCCCGATTTTTCAAGATCGGCAAAGGTGATTGTTTTCGTTTGTTCTCTGTAATTGAATGTGATGACCATTTTGTCATCATAGAGAAAGATTGCATTGACAAAGCTGTCAATGAGTCTTCGTCTGTGTTCGATTTTGTTAGTGTTTAATTTTCTGAATTGTTCAAAATAGCAGAGGATATTTTCTTTTGTAATGGTCGGTCTCGCCATTTCTTCGACTCCGTTTCTGCGAAGAACGTTTTTGTAATAAGCGGAATCAAATCTGTTGCGTGCATCTGTCGAGCTTCCAGACAAGCACAACCTCAAAATTTTTATCGGCACTGTCCTTAATTATTTTCTGAAAGTCAGGACGGTTATCCGTCTTAGCTGACAATGCTCGGTCTGTGTATGTACCGATAATCTGAATATCATTTTTCTCGGCATACTCCTTGCACTCTCTGAGCTGACCTTCAATTGATTCTTCTCTCTGATTGTCCGAAGAATATCTTGCGTAGATAACTCCTCTCATTTTTCACCAACCTTCTATTTTATTTGCAGCCGTGGAAATATGGAAAATAAATTTCCCACATTACCACAGCACTGCTGCTACTGTAAAAATGCCTGACTGATTTTGTTGATTTTAGTGCTTGCACTAATTTGGCAAGCAAGGCAAATGTGGACACAAACTTGCAAAATGCCGCTTGCGAGTTGTTCCGTTTTTCAACCGTTCACTAACTTAGCAAGCAGGGCAAGTGGGTATCCAAATTTGAAAAAATCAAATTTTTGCACCACTCTTTTTGCCGCTTGTTTGGGATAACCCCAATCCCCGGAATTGAAATATTTTTTGCAAAATTATTTCAAGCGACGCTTCTCCGAAGCTTATGTTTTATAATAAATTAAAATCTCTGTTTTGTTAAAAAGAACAATTGTTCGGCGTTTTCATAATATAACTTTTTTAAATTTTTGTCAAGGTATATCAAAAGAAACTTTTAAGTTTTAAAAAGAGCTGTCTCCCCCCAAAAGGAATGACAGCTCAAAATAAAAGATTTTTCACTTGCCCTGTGCTAAGAATAAATTTCAAAAGCGAACAGGTAATTCTGATGGATAAACTTTGCTTTTTATTCCGCACGATGTTAAATAATCTTGGGTGGTTTTCAAAATTATTTCTGATGAATTATACGGACTTGTCATAACCTCCATAACATGTCTTCTCGCTGTAACTGTAATGTATGGTATTAGCATTCCATTCTGTGAGCGGTACTCA
>JAZSDM010000107.1:0-20930 GCA_045531145.1 Acutalibacteraceae bacterium
TTTGGTAAAAATACATTCTCTGTTTTGGCATTCCTTGGGATTGGTCAAACTTGTGTCGCAACAAGCGGAGTTATGTATTTTTCGGTGCGTGGCTCATGCTGCGCACTTTTTTAATTTTGGGGTATTAATATGGCAGAAACACTAAACCAAGGGATTAAGCGGTATAGAAAAAAGTTAGGTTACACGCAGGAATATGTAGCAAACCAGATTGGCGAAAAGTTGAGCACCTATTCCCAAATGGAGCGAAAAGGTAATATCACTTGTAAATTGCTTATTGAATTGACAGAAATTTTGCAGGTCGATGCGTTAACCCTTTTATACGGTCAAGAAAAAAGCAACGAAACAGAACAAACATCAACAAAATACCCCGAAGAAATGCCTCAAGCAGAACCCGATATGTTAGGAATACCGCCGCTTGTTGCAAACAACCTTTATGAAAAATTTGCCGTTCTTGCGATGCGCAACCTATTACCCGAAACAAGACAAGAAGTATATGAATATATTATCTAAAAATTAAAAAACGTTGACCAATTGAAATTCCACAAATAAAACCATTTCGTAGGGGCGACCATTGGTCGCCCTTTTTAATTTATTCGAATTTCGTCGGACAGTCGAGAGGACGCCTGTCCCTACAATATATATTAATATACCTTGAATTTTTAATTACGAATTACGAATTACGCATTACGAATAAAAAAAGGTTTTGTGCCTTTAAAACCGCATAAACACAAGATATAGTTGTATAATTTTGGAAATTTAGGAAATGCTAAAAAACAGCAAAAAAGTATTTGACATATTGACTTTGGTGTGATAAAATACTCTAGCGTGAAATATTATGCGAAATTGTGTTTTGCGGTAATTTTCGCAGTATTAAAGAAAGGAGAGATGAGGAAGTGCCTACGTTTAACCAATTGGTTCGCAGCGGTCGTGAAACTGTTGAGAAAAAGGCTAAGGCTCCGGCTCTTTTAAAGGGTTACAACTCTATGAAGCGCCAACTTACCGATAACGATTCTCCGCAGAAGCGCGGCGTTTGCACAGCTGTTAAGACTTCCACACCTAAGAAGCCTAACTCTGCGCTCCGTAAGATTGCGAGAGTACGTCTTTCCAACGGAATTGAAGTTTCTGCTTACATTCCCGGAATCGGCCACAACTTGCAAGAGCACAGCGTTGTTCTTATCCGTGGCGGACGTGTTAAGGACTTGCCTGGTGTACGTTATCATATCGTACGTGGTAGCCTTGATACTCAGGGCGTTGCAAACAGAATGCAGAGCCGTTCAAAATACGGTGCAAAACGTCCTAAAGCAGGTGCAAAATAATTTTAGTAGACTTTATCTCTGCTGTTTTATCAAGCAGCGGCTTATATATATTAGGTAAGCCTTGCTTGGTGCCACGGGGAAGTCAACTCGAGTACCTATGATATCATCATTATGAAGGAGGGAAGCAAAGTGCCAAGAAGAGGCTTTATTGCTAAACGTGATGTATTGCCGGATCCGCTTTACAATTCAAAGGTGGTTACTCGTCTTATCAACAACGTTATGCTTGACGGTAAGAAGGGTGTAGCACAGAAGATTGTTTACGGCGCATTCGACATTATCAGTGAAAAAACAGGGAAGGACCCGCTCGAAGTTTTCGATGCTGCTATGGAAAATGTTATGCCTCAGCTCGAAGTTAAAGCTGTTCGTAAGGGCGGTGCAACCTATCAGGTTCCGTTCGAAGTTCGTCCCGAAAGAAAACAAACTCTTGGTCTTCGTTGGTTAACAACATACAGCCGTAACCGTTCTGAAAGAACTATGAAAGAACGTCTTGCAGGCGAAATTTTGGATGCTGTTAACGGCATTGGCGGCGCTGCTAAAAAGCGTGAAGACACACACAAGATGGCAGAAGCAAACAGAGCGTTTGCACATTACAGATGGTAGTCTGAAACTTAAGATTTTAATGTTAACCGCTTAAGCGGTATGGAGGTTTATATGCCAAGAAAGGTATCTCTTGAAATGACAAGAAATATTGGTATTATGGCCCACATTGACGCCGGTAAAACCACCACCACAGAGCGTATCCTTTTCTATACAGGTATCAACCGTAAGATGGGTGAAACTCATGATGGCGGCGCAACCATGGACTGGATGGAGCAAGAACAAGAAAGAGGTATTACAATTACCTCTGCGGCTACCACCTGTTTCTGGAAGGACCATCGTATCAATATCATCGACACTCCCGGTCACGTTGACTTTACTGTTGAAGTTCAGCGTTCACTCCGCGTACTTGACGGTTCGGTAACCGTTTTGTGTGCAAAGGGCGGTGTTGAACCCCAGTCTGAAACCGTTTGGCGTCAGGCTGACGAATACCGTGTACCCCGTATGATCTATGTTAATAAAATGGACATTATGGGTGCCGATTTCTACCGTGTTCTCGATATGATTAAAGACCGTTTTAATTGTAATGCTGTTCCGATTCAGTTACCTATCGGTGCTGAAGACACATTCAGAGGTCTTATCGACTTAGTAGAAATGAAGGCTATCGTTTATTACGATGACCTTGGTAAAGATGTTAGAGAAGAAGCTATCCCCGAAGATATGGTAGAACTTGCTAACAAATACCGTACAAATCTTGTTGAAACAATCGTTGAACAAGACGAAGAACTTATGGAAAAATACTTCGAAGGTGAAGAACCTACTACCGAACAGATGAAGAAGATTATCCGTAAGGCAACTATCGACAACGCAATGGTACCGATTTGCTGCGGTACTTCTTACAGAAACAAGGGTGTACAACCTTTGCTCGATGCTGTTGTTGATTATATGCCGGCTCCGACCGACATTGAAGCTATCAAGGGTGTTAACCCTGATACTGACGAAGAAGAAGTTAGACATTCTTCCGATGATGAGCCGTTTGCAGCTCTTGCATTTAAGATTGCAACCGACCCGTTCGTAGGTAAAATCTGCTTCTTCCGTGTATACTCAGGCTCTGTTGATGCAGGTAGCGGTGTATACAACTCTGTAAAAGATAACAAGGAACGTTTAGGACGTATTCTCCAGATGCACGCTAACCACAGAGAAGATATCGAAACCTGTTATGCAGGTGATATCGCTGCTGCTGTTGGTCTTAAGAATCCCACCACAGGTGATACTCTTTGTGATGAAAAGCATCCCGTTATCCTTGAATCTATGAACTTCCCTGAACCTGTTATTCGTGTTGCTATCGAGCCGAAGACCAAAGCAGGTCAGGAAAAGATGGGTCTCTCGCTAGCTAAGCTTGCTGAAGAAGATCCTACCTTTAAAGCTTACACCGATGAAGAAACCGGTCAGACAATTATTGCCGGTATGGGTGAATTACACCTTGAAATCATCGTTGACAGATTGCTTCGCGAATTTAAGGTTGAAGCGAACGTAGGCGCACCTCAGGTTGCTTACAAAGAAAGTATCACTCAATTTGTTGACCACGAAACCAAGTACAAACGTCAGTCTGGTGGTTCAGGTCAGTACGGTCACGTTAAGATTAAACTTGAACCTAACGAAACCGGTAAGGGCTATGAATTCATCAACGAAGTTACAGGCGGTAGCATTCCGAAGGAATATATCCCTGCTGTTGATACTGGTATTAAGGGCTCATTACAAGCAGGTGTACTTGCAGGCTATCCTGTAGTTGACGTTAAAGTAACTCTTTATGACGGTTCTTACCACGAAGTTGACTCTTCGGAAATGGCGTTTAAGATTGCCGGGTCTATGGCATTCAAAGGGGCTTGCCGCAAGGCTAACCCCGTTCTCTTAGAACCTATCATGAAGGTTACTGTTATCGTTCCGGAAGAGTATATGGGCGACGTTATCGGCGACCTTAACTCACGCCGTGGCGAAATCCAAGGCTTCGAAGACCGTGCAGGCGTTAAGCAGATTAATGCACGTGTACCGCTCGGTGATATGTTCGGTTACGCTACCGACCTTCGTTCTAAAACACAGGGTCGTGGTCAGTACACAATGGAACCCGACGGTTACAAAGAAGTTCCCAAGAGCATTGCTGAGAAGATTATTTCTTCAAGAGCAAAGAAAGACTAATTAATACTTGAAATTCGAGTATAAATTTGATAAACTATATTTATAAAATAATTTTTAACTTCTAAGGAGGAAATTCACAATGGCAAAACAGGCATTTGAAAGAAATAAGCCACACGTAAACATTGGTACCATCGGTCACGTTGACCATGGTAAAACAACATTAACCGCAGCAATCACTAAGTTCCTTTCTCTTAAGGGTCAGGCAGCATTCGAAGATTATTCAAACATCGATAAGGCTCCTGAAGAAAGAGAACGTGGTATTACAATTAATACCGCTCACGTTGAATACGAAACTGATGCTCGTCACTATGCACACGTTGACTGCCCCGGCCACGCTGACTATGTTAAAAACATGATCACCGGTGCTGCTCAGATGGACGGTGCTATCCTCGTTATCGCTTCTACTGACGGTCCTATGGCTCAGACTAAAGAACACCTTCTCCTTGCTCGTCAGGTTGGCGTTCCTTACATCGTAGTATTCATGAACAAGACTGACTTAGTAGACGACGAAGAACTTCTCGAACTCGTTGAAATGGAAATCCGTGAAACTCTTGACAAGTACGAATTCCCCGGCGACGATACACCTATCATCAAAGGTTCTGCTTTCAAGGCTCTTGACAGCGATTCTAAAGATCCTGCTGATGCTGTATATGCTCCTATCCAAGAACTTATGGATGCTGTTGACAGCTACATCCCCACTCCTGACCGTAAAGCTGACATGCCCTTCCTTATGCCTATCGAAGACGTTATGACAATTTCCGGTCGTGGTACTGTTGTTACAGGCCGTGTTGAACGTGGTCAATTAAACGCTGGTGATGAAGTTGAAATCATCGGTCTTACCGAAGAAAGAGCTAAAACTGTTGTTACTTCTATGGAAATGTTCCGTAAGACCCTCACATACTGTGAAGCTGGTGACAACGTTGGTGCGCTCCTCCGTGGCGTAGGCCGTGACGAAATCGAACGTGGTCAAGTTCTTTGTAAGCCCGGTTCAATCAACCCCCATACAAAGTTCCATGGTCAAGTTTACGTTCTTAGCAAAGAAGAAGGCGGACGTCATACTCCTTTCTTCAACAACTATCGTCCTCAGTTCTATTTCAGAACAACTGACGTTACCGGTGTTATCACTCTTCCCGCTGGCACAGAAATGTGTATGCCTGGCGATAACGTAGAAATGGATGTTGAACTCATCACTCCTATCGCTATCGAAGAAGGCTTGCGTTTCGCTATCCGTGAAGGTGGCCGTACTGTTGGTTCAGGCGTTGTTACCGCTATTAACGGTTAATTTCAAGCTAAATTAAAAATTTCACCCACACTGAAAAGTGTGGGTGTTTTTTTAGTTATTTAATTTTTTTCGATACTGCAGCGGTGAAATTTCCTACACCTTCGAAAAAGTTGATGTAAAATCTGTGCATATAGTTTTTGACGGTGACTTGAACCGTGATACACTTGAGGGCAGTTGGGTAGAGAGACAAAGAGGGACCCGTACCAACGTAAGAAACGATTCGCCTTATATGACAATGCCTACAACCTTGTGCAAGGCATTTAAATTAATAGGTGAGCTTGACGGTAAACAGGAAGAACTTTTAAATGTTACCAACAACCGCAAGCGTGCATATCATTTAGAACTTAATAAAGAATACGATAAACTCACATTAATTCCCGTAAGTGATTGGGGCGAAAATAAGCAAATAACAGTTGCTTCATTTGATTTTTGTTAATTTAAAAGACGGATAAGATTTTAAATCTTATCCGTCTTTAATTTTTATTCTTCACCTATTTTTTTAACGTGTATACATTCGGGTTTGGTGCGCTTTGTGGGGGTTGCCCAATACACTGCATTGCGAATAACGGTTTGAATTTCTTTGTTATGATATATTGGATATTCTTCGTGACCGGGTTTAAAGTAGAATATTTTACCAAGACCGCGGTTATAACAACAACCCGAGCGGAAAACCTCGCCACCCTCAAAATTACTTATAAATATAAGCTTATCGGGTTCGGGAATATCAAATGGTTCGCAATAAACCTCTTCGTGCTCTAAATTGATAAATCTTCCAATGCCTTGGGTTATGGGGTGGCTTGGGGCAATGTTCCAAACCTTTTCCCAGTCACCGTCTTCGCGCCAGGAAAGGTTTCCTGTAGTACCCATTAAGCGTTTAAATGGTTTGGAATGATGGGCGGGATGCAAGAATATAGCGCCCATACCGCCCAAAACGGCATTTTGAACACGCTCGGCAACCTCGTCGGGCACTTCGCCGTGGCGCATATGTCCCCACCAGATAAGCACATCGGTATTTTGGAGCACTTCCTCAGTAAGACCGCATTCCTCGTCCTGCAAAGTGGCAGTGCGAATCTCGATATCATCACACTTTAAAAAATTTGCAATGGTTTTATGTATGCCCTCTGGGTATATTGATTTGATTTTTTCGTTATTATTTTCGTGGTAAAATTCGTTCCAAACGGTCACCTTAATCATAATATCAACCTCGCTTTTGAAGAAATATTATCACATTATTTTTTTTATGCAATAGTTTTTTGTTTTAAATTTGAACTGTGCGGCAATTGTTCTGATTTTTTGTAAAACAAAAACAATTTTAGTTGGTTTTATATTATTTTTTCTGTTTTTGTGTGGTTTTGTATTGACAAAGGTGTGGTTTTCTGCTAAAATGAGCATAGATTACTATCGAATTTTGTTTTTTATATCATAATTTAAACGGGAGGTAGGACAAGTGAAGACCGTCTACACCGAAAAAATTGATAAATCACCGCGTATTCAGGCGCTTATCGATCATTTATTTGAAAAAATGCCCGAAATCGAGGCTGACCGTGCGGTATTACTTACAGAATCTTATAAGCAAACCGAAAATTTACCCATAATTTTACGCAGAGCAAGGGCTTTTGCGCATATTTTGGAAAAATTACCGATTACTATTCGTCCTTTGGAGCTTATAGTAGGCAGTAACACAAAATCACCTCGAAGCTGTCAGGTGTTCCCTGAATATTCGTACGAATGGTTGCAAGACGAATTTGATACCGTTGCAACCCGTAGCGCAGACCCTTTCTATATTTCCGAACAAACAAAGGAAACTTTAAAAAAGGTTTATCCCTATTGGAAAGGCAAAACCACAAGCGAACTTGCTACCGCCTATATGGCGCCTCAGGCGCTTGCGGCTATTGAACATAATATTTTCACCCCCGGCAACTATTTTTATAACGGCATCGGTCACGTGACGGTTGATTACGGTAAGGTTTTAAAAATCGGTTTCCGCGGCATTGCCAAAGAAGCGCAGGACGCATTAGCGAAACTAAAGGTCTCTGACGGGGACTATGCCCGCCGTCAGCAATTTTTAGAAGCAGTAATTATAAGTTGCGATGCGGTGTGTGATTATGCGGCAAGATATTCTTCTTTAGCAAAGCAACAAGCGGCTAATTGTACTGACGAAAAGCGCAAGGCAGAACTTTTAAAAATTGCCGATAACTGCGCGCGTGTTCCCGCTTTGGGTGCAACTTCGTTTTATGAGGCTTGCCAGTCTTTCTGGTTTGTGCAAATGCTTTTGCAAACCGAATCGAGCGGACATTCAATTTCCCCAGGGCGTTTTGACCAATATATGAACCCTTATTATGAGGCTGATTTGGAAAAGGGCGTAATTACACGCGAATTTGCGCAAGAACTTATTGACTGTATATGGGTTAAACTAAATGATTTAAACAAGGTGCGCGACGCGGCATCTGCTGAAGGCTTTGCGGGTTATAGTTTGTTCCAAAACCTTATTGTAGGCGGTCAGGATGCAAACGGAATGGACGCTACAAACGATATTTCTTATATGTGTATGAATGCCACTATGCACGTACATTTGCCCCAACCGTCATTTTCGGTTCGTGTCTGGAACGGCACACCCCACGAATTTATGATTCGCGCGGCAGAGGTTACCCGAACAGGTGTGGGACTTCCTGCTTACTATAACGACGAAGTTATTATTCCGTCACTTCAAAGCAGAGGACTTACTTTGGAAGATGCGCGCGACTATAACATTATAGGTTGTGTTGAACCGCAAAAATCCGCTAAGACGGACGGTTGGCACGATGCGGCATTCTTTAATATGTGCCGTCCGTTAGAGTTGGTATTTTCAAATGGTGTTGACAAAGGGGTACAGTTAGGCCCGCAGACGGGCGATGTAACTAAAATGACCTCTTTTGAAGAGTTTTACAATGCTTACAAAACCCAGATGGTTTACTTTATAGAACTTCTTGTTAATGCTGATAATGCTATTGACTTAGCCCACGCCGAACGCTGTCCGCTTCCGTTCCAATCTTGTATGGTACAAGACTGTATCGGCAGAGGCAAAAGTTTGCAAGAAGGCGGCGCGATATATAACTTCACAGGTCCACAGGGTTTTGGTATTGCTAATATGGCGGATGCGCTTTATGCCGTGAAAAAGCTTGTTTTTGAAGAAAAAAGCGTTACTATGCAGGATTACAAAGAGGCAATAGATAACAACTACGGTAAAGATATGGACGCTAAAGCTGCAGAAGATATTACTTCTAAGGTTGCGCGCAGTCTTGTGGAAAGCGGTAAGGTTCTTTCGCGCGAAGATGTGCAGACAATTTACGAAACGGTTGTTAAAAACAACTGCAGTGAAGAACAAAAGCAAAAATATGACAGTTTGCTTGAAAAAATAGGCGCTCTTCCAAAGTTTGGTAACGATATTGCTGAGGTTGACAGTTTTGCAAGAGACGTTGCGTATACATATACCCGCCCGCTACTTAATTACCGTAACCCGCGCGGCGGTCAGTACCAAGCAGGGCTTTACCCTGTATCTGCTAATGTACCGCTTGGCGCACAGACAGGCGCTACGCCTGACGGCAGGCTTGCCCACACACCTGTGGCAGACGGCGTTTCTCCCGCGGCAGGCAGAGATATTAAAGGTCCTACTGCGGCAGCAAACTCGGTTTCAAAACTTGACCATTATATCGCTTCAAACGGCACATTGTTTAATATGAAATTCCACCCAAGCGCTTTGGCGGGCGCGGGCGGACTTGAAAGTTTTGTCGCTTTGGTGCGCGGTTACTTTGACCAAAAGGGAAGCCATATGCAGTTTAATGTTGTAAGCCGTGAAACCCTAAGAGACGCACAAAAGAACCCCGAAAAATACAAATCACTGGTGGTTCGTGTGGCAGGTTATAGCGCATTGTTCACAACACTTTCACGCTCCTTGCAGGACGATATTATAAACCGTACTGAGCAGGGGGAATTCTAAATGAATGATATTCTCGACGTGAAAGGCAGAATATTTGATATTCAGCGCTTTTCTACCCATGACGGACCAGGTGTTAGAACCATAGTGTTCTTAAAAGGCTGTCCGCTCAGATGCCGTTGGTGCTGTAATCCCGAATCGCAAAGTTATGAAATTCAGCAGATGAACCAAAAAGGTGTAATCAAAACCATTGGTAAGGATGTTACGGTAGAAGAAGTGCTTAGCGAAGTGCTTCGCGACCGTCCTTATTACCGTAGAAGCGGTGGAGGACTTACCCTTTCGGGCGGCGAATGTTTAGGTCAACCCGATTTTGCTACCGCACTGCTTGAAGCCTGTCATCAAAACGGTGTTAATACCGCGATTGAAACCACAGGCTTTGCTGAATGGCAGGTTATTGAGAGGTTTATTCCCCATGTTGATTTGTTTTTGATGGATATAAAGCATATAGACACTAATAAGCATGAGGAATTTACCACCCGCCCTAACGTGACGATTCTGAGAAATGCGCGGCTAATTGCCGAAAAGGCTAAAAAACTCATCATAAGAGTGCCCGTTATCCCAGGTTTTAACGATACCAAAGAGGAAATCGGTCAAATCGCCGCATTTGCTTCATCGTTGCCTAATGTAAACGAAATTCATCTTTTGCCGTATCACAGTATGGGCAGAGATAAATATGAGGGTTTAAATAGACCTTATCTGATGGGTGATATACCCTCACCAACTGCCGAGCATATGCAAGGGTTACTTGAAGTATGTAAGCAGTACGGTTTAACCACACATTTAGGAGGTTAAAAATGAACATAGAAAATTACGGTGATAAAGCCCGTATTATTCAGGAAATTGTCCCCGGTAAGCAGATTACCTTGGCGCATATAATTGCTAATCCTGATAAGGTGCTTTATTACAAGTTAGGATTAGACCCTGATGAAGAACATTCGGGCGCTATCGGGATACTGACATTAAGCCCCAGCGAAACCGCAATCATAGCAGGTGATATTGCTATGAAAGCATCGGGTGTGACATTAGGCTTTGTGGACAGGTTCAGCGGTACAGTAATTGTAACAGGTACTGTTTCTCAGGTTGAGGCGGCGCTTACTGCTGTTACCGAATATGCAGTTAATAAATTAGGCTTTGATGTATGCGAACTGACAAGAACATGAAAAAACTGCTTCTTATTGGTCGCAGTGGTTGCGGTAAGACATCGTTAACACAAGCGCTTAGGGGAGAAAAACTGCATTACCAAAAAACACAAGGTATGGTTTTTGATGACTTTTTGATTGATTCCCCCGGCGAATACGCTGAAAACCACGATTTAGGCTGTGCGCTTGCGCTTTATTCTTACGAGGCGGATGTTGTGGCGTTGCTTATTGCCGCAGATGATGATTATTCACTGTTTCCGCCCTGTATTACCTGTCTTGTTAATCGCGAGGTAATTGGCGTTGTGACAAAAATCGACAAAGCAAACCCGAAACGCGCAGAACGGTGGTTGCGCCTTTCGGGGTGCAAAAAGGTGTTTTTTGTAAATTCGGTCACAGGTGAGGGCACTTTAGAGATAATCGAGCACCTAAACCAACATAAAACCAAATAAAAAACAGAAAAATAAAGAAAAAAACAGATTTTTCTGTTGACTTTCGTTGTAATTTATGGTAATATTAAGCCATAATGATATAAAAAACTAAAAAAACAAAAAAATAAATTCAAAGGAGAACCAAAAATGGCAATGGTAAATGAATTTGAAATTAAAAAGCAGATTTGCGAAATCGGCAAACGTATTTATGACAAGGGCATGGTTGCTTCAAACGACGGTAACATTTCCGTTAAATTGAATGACAATGAATTCCTCTGCACACCCACAGGTGTAAGTAAGGGCTTTATGACCCCCGAATACATTTGCAAAGTAGACCGCGACGGTAAGGTTATTCAGGCTAACCCCGGATTTAAACCTTCTTCCGAAATCAAAATGCACATGCGTGTATACAAAGAGCGTCCTGATGTTAACGCAGTTGTTCACGCTCACCCAATGTATGCTACAGGTTTTGCAATCGCAGGCATTCCGCTTACTCAGCCAATTATGCCTGAAGCTGTAATTGCTCTCGGTTGCGTTCCGATTGCTAAATACGGCACACCGTCTACCGAAGAAATTCCGGACGCAGTTTCAGAACATCTTCAGTATTTTGACGCTGTACTCTTGGAAAACCACGGCGCACTTTCTTTCTCAGATAGCCTTTTAAGTGCTTATCATAAAATGGAATCTGTAGAATTCTATGCAAAACTTCTTTACATATCCAATCAACTCGGCGGACCGAAAGAACTTTCCGAAGCACAGGTTCAACGCTTGTATGAAATTCGCCGTCAGTTCGGTATGACAGGTAAACATCCTGCAAACCTCTGCCCCAACGCTAAGCAAGGCAAACCCAGTTGTCATGGTTGCGGCGGTAACTGCAGTCACTCGGGCGACAATGCAGACTTGGTTTCCGAAATTACCCGTCGCGTACTTGAACAACTCGGCAAATAAGAGGTGAGAGCATGGAAAATCATGCTTTACGCGAAATAGTGGATGCGATTGTTCGCGAAATGGGTGTTAGTTCTAATATTACATTGGAGCAAGCACGAAGTTTAAGCGAACAAATAAGGCAAAAAGCGGCAGATATGGGTGTTAACGCAGTTGTGGCAGTATCCGATAGAGGAGGAAACCCTGTGTTAGTTGAATGTATGGATAATTCCTATATTGCAAGTTATGATATCGCCCTTAATAAAGCCTTTACCGTAGTATCACTTAAAATGTCCACTTCTGTTTTAAAACCCTTGGCAAGCCCCGGCGGCAGCCTTTACGGAATACAGTTTACCAATAACGGAAAGATTGTAATTTTCGGCGGCGGCGAACCGCTTTGCAATGCAAAGGGCGATATAATCGGCGGCTTAGGCGTAAGCGGCGGTACAGAAGAGCAGGACACCGCTTTGGCGGAATACGGAAAACAAATTTTTGAGAAAGGCAGAAAATGATATGGATATTAATTCTTCCAATATTGAGGCTATTGTCCGTCAGGTTCTGAGTGATATGAAGGGAACTTCGGCTCCCGTTTCCTCGGCGTCTTCGGGTAATATTCCCTCTACTGCCCATGTAGCAATGCTGACAGGTCTTGAGAAATTCGAAATCAAAGAATATCCAATGCCTCAGGTCGGCGATGATGACATTCTCGTTAAGGTTGAAGGTTGCGGCGTTTGCGGAACTGACGCTCACGAATTTAAGCGCGATCCTTTCGGTTTAATTCCCGTAGCCCTCGGTCACGAAGGCACAGGCGAGATTGTTAAAATGGGTAAAAATGTTAAGAAAGACAGTGCAGGCAAACCCCTTAACATAGGTGATAAGGTTGTAACCTGTATGATTTTCAAGGATAACCCTGACATTACAATGTTTGACCTTAACAAGCAAAATGTTGGCGGCGCTGATGTATACGGTCTTCTTCCCGATGATGATATTCATCTTAACGGTTGGTTCAGCGATTACATATTGGTGCGCGGCGGTTCAACAGTATTTAATGTTAGCGACCTTGATTTAGATTCACGTATTTTGATTGAACCTTGCGCAGTTTTGATCCACGCGGTTGAACGCGCTAAGACTACCGGAATACTTCGTTTTAACAGCCGTGTTGTTGTACAGGGTTGCGGACCTATCGGTCTTATATGTATTGCAATTCTTCGCACAATGGGTATTGAAAACATTGTAGCGGTTGACGGCGAGGAAAAGCGTTTGCAGTTTGCTAAAGAAATGGGTGCAGACAACACTGTAAACTTCAAAGACCATAAGGGTATTGAAGCACTTGCAGGCGCTGTTAAGGATGCATTTGGCGGATACGAAGCAGACTTTGCTTTCCAATGTACAGGCTCCCCCATTGCTCACAGCAATATTTACAAATTCATCCGCAACGGCGGCGGACTTTGCGAATTGGGCTTCTTTATTAACGGCGGTGACGCTACAATTAACCCCCACTTCGATATTTGCGCTAAGGAAATTACAACTGTAGGCTCTTGGGTATATACCCTTCGCGATTACGCAACTACATTTGATTTCTTAAAACGTGCAAAAGCAATCGGTCTTCCGATGGAAAAACTTATCACACATAAGTATCCTTTAGAAGAAATTAATCAAGCTCTACAAACCAATCTTAAAATGGAAGGTTTGAAGATTGCCATTGTTAATAAATAATCCGGAGGTATTTTAAAATGGGAAATGCAACCGGTATAGTTGAGGTATACGGTCTTGTTGCGGCTTTTGTAGCATGTGATGCTGGCTGTAAAGCGGCTAATGTTACAGTTGAAACCTTTGACAAGAATAAACCCGGCAATCCTGACGGCTTGGATGTTCCGCTTATTGTAGCTATAAAATTCCGTGGAACAATCACCAATGTAGAAGCCGCTGTTGAGGCTGCAAAAATTGCTGCCGAACAAGTGTCAGGCGTTGTTACCTCACACATTTTAACCAACACCGAGCCCGATACCGAGCCGATGTTAAAATTAAGCGCATTTGATAAAAATTAAAATAATTGGAGGAAACTCAAAATGGTAAAGCAAGCACTTGGAATGATTGAAACCCGCGGTCTTACAGCTGCTATTGAAGCGGCAGACTCTATGGTAAAGGCTGCAGAAGTTGTATTAATAGGTACCGAAAAAATCGGTTCGGGGCTCGTATCTGTTATGGTACGCGGTGACGTTGGCGCTGTTAAAGCTGCTGTTGAAGCAGGCGCTGCAACCGCTTCAACTCTTGGTGAATTGGTGGCTACTCACGTAATCCCCCGTCCTCACGAAGATGTTGAAAAAATTCTCCCCAAATTTTAATTAGGAGCAGTAGACTATGAAGTCTTTGGGACTGATTGAAGTGTCGGGTGTAACCGGCGCTATCGATTGTTTAGATATTATGTGCAAATCGGCAGATGTCGAATTTGTTACCTGGGAACGTAAACTCGGCGGAAGACTTGTTACTGTTGTGGTACAGGGTAATGTTTCTGCAGTGACCGCCGCAGTAGAAAACGCGGTTGCTTTGGGCATTGTTAAACCTTGCGCACACGCAGTTATCGCAAGTCCGCACGAAGAAACATGGCGTTTACTTCAGATAAGCGCTTCCCGTATGAAAAAGAAAGGTTAAGGTGATTTTCAATGGCTGAAAAGAAAACAACCACCACCGCTAAACCGGCTGAAGAAGCCGTAAAAACAGCACCCAAAAAGGAGGTTAAGAAAATGGCACTTGAAGCATTAGGCATGATCGAAACCAGAGGTCTTGTAGCTGCAATTGAAGCTGCAGATGCAATGGTAAAGGCTGCTAACGTTCAGCTTGTTGGTACCGAAAAAATCGGTTCAGGACTTGTAACCGTTATGGTTCGCGGCGACGTTGGTGCGGTTAAATCCGCTGTTGAAGCAGGTTCTACATCTGCTTCCCGTTTGGGTGAGTTAGTTGCTACTCACGTAATTCCCCGCCCTCACGGTGATGTGGAGAAAATTCTCCCCACCTTGAAATAATTAAACTTTACAAATTAATTTAGGAGGATAAACAAATGGCACTCGAAGCATTAGGTATGGTAGAAACCAGAGGTCTTGTTGCTGCAATTGAAGCCGCAGATGCAATGGTAAAGGCTGCTAACGTTCAACTTATCGGTACCGAAAAAATCGGTTCAGGTCTTGTATCTGTTATGGTACGTGGCGACGTTGGCGCAGTAAAATCTGCTGTTGAAGCAGGTTCTACTTCAGCTTCTCGTTTAGGCGAGTTAGTTGCTACTCATGTAATTCCCCGTCCTCATGATGACGTGGAAAAAATCCTGCCCACACTTAAATAAGAGCAGGTTTTTGTGTTGCCAACTCTTGAGGGGGCAAAATGCCCCCTCGGTTGACACGCTATACTACGAAAGAACAGGTGAAAACAATGTTAGTCGGAAAAGTAGTCGGAAGTGTTGTTTCGACACGTAAAAACGAAAACCTTATCGGCAGTAAATTTATGGTTGTAGAACCTCTTGCCGAACTTGGTAATCCTGACAAAAAAATAGTTGCAGTTGACAATGTCGGTGCAGGTATAGGAGAACTTGTTTTGGTAGCCACAGGCAGTGCGGCTCGTATCGGTTGCGGTATGGCAGATGCTCCTGTAGATGCGGCAATTGTCGGCATTATTGATAACGGCACAGGTCTTGCCGGAGTGATTCATTCATGAATTTAAAAGAGTTAAAAGAACTTTTGCGTCAAAATGGAGTTGTCGGCGCGGGCGGTGCAGGTTTCCCTACATATGCCAAGATAGACTCTAAAGCCGACACTTTAATTTTAAACTGTGCAGAATGTGAGCCACTACTCCGTTTGCACCGTCAGGTGCTTAAAATGCACACCTATGAAATTTTAAGCACTCTAAACCAAATTTCGAAAATTTTGGGAGTTAATACCGTTTGTATCGGCATTAAGGCTTCTTATAAAGAGGCCGTAGAGGCTGTGAATGCGGAAATTAGTTCCTTTGATAATATGAAGGTTTGTACCTTGCCTGAGATTTATCCCGCAGGCGATGAAGTGGTACTTACCTATGAAGCTACGGGCAGGGTTGTTCCTGCAGGGCAGATTCCCCTTTCGGTAGGGGTTGCGGTACTTAATGTAGAAACAGTTTATAACATTTACTGCGCATTAAACGGTAAACCCGTTACCCATAAATATGTTACTGTAATAGGTGAGGTTGCAAATCCCGTTACGGTCTATGCACCCATAGGCACACCGATTGAAAAACTTATTGATATGGCGGGCGGTGTTACTATAGAAGACCCCGCTTACATAATGGGCGGACCTATGATGGGTGGTCTTGGAACACCGACTCAAACAGTGACTAAAACTACCAATGCGGTTTTGGTACTTCCCAAAACCTTACCCTTAGTACAAAGAAAATCAAGTAAAACTTCTATTGATATAAGACGTGCAATGTCTGCTTGCTGTCAGTGTAATTACTGTACATCGCTTTGTCCCCGTCATCTGCTTGGTCATCCAATTGACCCAAGCGCCTTTATGAACGCGGCTTCCCACGGTGTTACAAGCGATACTAACCCTTACGTTAACGCGGCATTTTGTTCAGGTTGCGGACTTTGTGAAAACTATTCCTGCAATCAGGGACTTTCCCCAAGAGCGTTACTTGGCGCTACTAAAAACGCTTTGCGTGAAAAGGGCGTTAAACCGCCTCAAAACCCTGAAATGCGTAGCGTTGAGGCCGCACGGGATTTAAGAATGATACCTGTTTCACGATTGCGTGCAAGGTTAGGACTTGAGCCTTACAACAAACCCGCCCCCGTAACCGAAAAACAGGTTAGAGTTAAAAAATTAAAAATTGCACTTTCGCAACACATTGGTGCTCCTGCTGTAGCGGTGGTTAAAAAGGGCGATAAGGTGGCTTTTGGCCAGATGATTGCAGCACCAAAAGATGATGCGTTAAGCGTTGGAATTCACGCTTCGGTTGACGGTACAGTCACCGAAGTAAATAATAAATATATTACTATTTCTGCTTGAAAGGAGGAACCTTAAAAAATGAAAAAAGCAATTGGTATGGTAGAATTTAAAACGGTTTCCTCCGGTATGCGCGCGGCAGACCGTATGGTTAAAACCGCCGAAGTAGAACTCTTACAGGCAGATACCGTTTGCCCTGGTAAATTTTTAGCACTTATAAGCGGTGATCTGAGCGCTGTAAAAGCCGCTGTTGAAGCCGCTTCGATTGTGGATGCCGAACAACTTATAGATACTTTTGTTCTTGGTAATCCCCACGATTCTATATTCTCGGCACTTTACGGTGCTTCCGAAATAGGCAACCCCAACGCGCTTGGCGTTTTGGAAACATTCTCTGCCGCTGCGGCTATAGTTGCTGCTGATGTTGCGGCAAAAACCGCTCTTGTAGATCTTATAGAACTGCGTTTGGCACGTGGTATGTGCGGAAAATCGTACTTGCTATTAACAGGCGAAATTGCCGCTGTTGAAGCCGCTATCGAACGTGCAAAACAAGGCGCGGGTGAGAACGGAATGTTCCTTGACAGTGCGGTAATCCCCCGCCCTGATGAAAAATTCTGGAGTAAAATTTTGTAAAGGAAAGTGTCAGTATGCTCGCAATTGAACGACGTAATGCAATACTTGCAAAATTGAATACACACGGTAAGGTTATTGTTACGGATTTAAGTCGTGAATTCGATGTTACCGAGGAAACTATACGCCGTGACCTTGAGAAACTGGATAATGAAGGTCTTGCAAAAAAGACCTACGGCGGTGCGGTAATTAACCAAAATCTTAATATAGACCTTCCTTTTAATGTGCGCAAGCGCGCTAATGTAGAACTTAAACAAAAGATTGCCGAAAAAATCGCAGAAATGATTCACGACGGCGATTATATTATGCTTGATGCAAGTTCTACTGCAATCTATGTGACCAAATGTATTTTAGACCGCAAAAACATTACCTTAATAACCAATTCGGTGGAAATTATGATTGAGTTGGCTGATAAGAGCGACTGGAATATCTTGTCCACCGGCGGTTCGCTTAAAAAAGGTGCGTTATCATTGGTTGGGGCTTCTGCCGAACGAATGATTCGCGGTTTCCACGTTGATTTGGCAGTTTGTTCCTCAAAGGGAATTGATATGAATATGGGTGTTACCGATTCAAACGAAAAAGATTCCGAAATTAAGCGTGCAATTTTTGCGGCCGCAAACCGTAAAATTTTAGCGGTTGACAGCACTAAGTTTGATAAAATATCCTTTGTGCATGTTTGTGACATAGGGGATATTGATACTGTAGTTACTGACTCTCAACCGTCGGAGCGTTGGATAGAACATTTTAAGGATAAAAATGTTGAATTAGTTTACTAATTTGTAAGGAGATAGTTAATATGAAAATTCTTGTTATTAACGCCGGAAGTTCATCACTTAAATACCAGTTATTTGATATGGAAAACGGAGATGTACTTGCAAAGGGCCTTTGTGAATGTATAGGCGATACTATGGGTTCTGTAACCCATAAGCGCGGCGATGAAAAATATGTCAAAGAAGTAGAACTTCCTGACCACGAAGTAGCATTGTCTATAGTTCTTGAATTGCTTGTAAGTAGTGAACACGGCGTGATAGAAAGTATCAATGAAATCGGCGCTGTAGGTCACCGCGTTGCTCACGGCGGCGAAAAGTTCAAGGCTTCTACCCTTATTGATGATGAAACTATTAACTATCTTGAAGGAATTGTTCCGATAAATCCCTTGCACGGTCCACCTGCAATAAAGGGAATTAAGGCTTGTAAGCGATTAATGACTGATGTACCTCAGGTAGCGGTTTTCGATACATCTTTCTATTCACAAATGGAAGATTTCCGTACCATTTACCCGCTTCCCTACGAACTTTACACCGAAAATAAGATCCGCCGTTACGGTTTTCACGGTACTTCCCACCGCTATGTATCGCAAAAAGCGGCAGAAATGCTTGGAAAACCGATTGAAGAACTTAAAATTGTTACCTGTCACTTAGGCAACGGTTCTTCAATTACTGCGGTTGACAAGGGTGTTGCTATCGACACTTCAATGGGCTTTACTCCGCAGGAAGGTCTTCCTATGGGGACGAGAAGCGGCAGCATTGATCCCACAGTTATTCCCTATATTATGAAAGCGCGCGGTCTTAATGCTGACCAGATTGAAGATTTACTTAACCGCAAATCAGGTCTTTTGGGTGTGAGCGGTATTTCTAACGACTCCCGTAAGGTTGAACAAGCCGCAAGTGAGGGTAATTACCGCGCACAGTTGGCTCAGAAAATACTGTTTAACAGTATAAAGAAACATATAGGCAGTTATATTGCCGAAATGAACGGCATTCACGTTTTGGTTTTCACTGCAGGTATCGGTGAAAACAGTGCCGAAACCAGAAGCGCAGTTTGTAAGGATATGGAATTCTTCGGTATAGCAATCAATGAAGAAATCAACGCAACCGCACGCGGTAAAGAGGTTGATATTTCTGCCGATGGCGCTAAGGTTAAAACCTTGGTAGTTCCCACTAACGAAGAATATATGATTGCGCTTGACACCGCAAAATTTTGTAAGGAGTAACCTAAAATGGCAAATATTTCCGAAGCTGAAATTCGCGAGGTTGTAAACCTTGTTCTTAATAAAATGCAAACAAGCAGCGCGACAGATTGGGATAGTACCCATTACGGTCCGCGTAAGTTTGTGGGCGTTTATTCCGATATGAATGATGCTATTGCCGCTGCCGATAAGGGATATCGCGCTGTTCGCGCAATGTCGGTAGAGCAGAGAGAAGCAATCATTACAGAAATTCGCCGTTTGACCCGTGCAGAAGCTCCCATTATGGCACAGCTTGGTGTTAGTGAAACAGGTATGGGTAAGGTTGAACATAAGCGTTTGAAACATATTTTAGTTGCTGATAAAACACCCGGTACAGAAGATATTGTTTCTAATGCCCGCACAGGCGATAACGGTCTTACTTTAGTAGAAATGGCACCTTTCGGTGTGGTTGGCGCTATTACACCAAGTACCAACCCCAGTGAAACCGTAATCTGCAACAGTATCGGTATGATTGCAGCGGGTAACGGTGTTGTATTCAACCCTCACCCTAATGCTATTGCTACTTCAAACTATGCGGTAGACCTTGTAAACCGTGCTTGCAAAGCGGCAGGCGGTCCAGAAGTTTTGGTTTGCTCAATGGTTAAACCCACTTTGGAATCTGCGGCTATAATGCAGTCACACCCCGCTGTTCGTTTGCTTGTATGCACAGGCGGTCCCGGTGTTGTTAAGGCTGTACTTTCCTCAGGTAAAAAAGCAATCGGCGCGGGTGCAGGTAACCCACCTGTTATTGTTGATGATACTGCCGATATCGCTAAAGCTGGTAAAGATATTGTTGACGGTTGTACCTTTGACAACAATCTTCCCTGTATTGCCGAAAAAGAAGTTTTCGCTTTCCGTAATATAGCAGATGAATTGATTTCTTCTATGCTTAAAAACCGCGCTTATATGATAGATTCCGAACAAGCAAACCGTTTGGCAGAAGTTGTTCTTGTTGATAAAAAGGACAAGAAAGGCAATATAAGAAAAATTGTTAACCGTGACTGCGTTGGTAGAGATGCAGATGTAATTCTTGCAAAAATCGGCATTAAGGTTAGCAAAGATATCCGCCTTATCATTTGCGAAACAGACTTTAATCATCTGTTTGTTCAGGAAGAATTGATGATGCCTATTTTGCCTATCGTTCGTGTTGACAATATTGAACAGGCTATCGAACTTGCGGTAAAAGCAGAACATGGCAACCGCCACACTGCCCATATGCATTCTAAGAACATTGATCATCTTTCTGCTTTTGCAAGAGCAGTTGAAACTACAATATTTGTTAAAAATGCTCCATCATATGCAGGAATTGGTGCCGGCGGCGAAGGACACACAACCTTCACAATTGCAGGCCCGACACGAGAAGGAATAACCTCTGCGCGTTCATTTACACGCCAAAGAAGATGTGTTATGGCAGATGGTTTGCATATAGTTTAAAAACTAATTAGAAAAGGATTGTTGACAGATGAAGGCATTGGGAATGATTGAGGTGTATAGCTTTACAACGGCAGTTTGTGTTGCAGATATATGTGCAAAGGC
>JAZSDM010000099.1:0-12326 GCA_045531145.1 Acutalibacteraceae bacterium
TGCTACGCCAACAACGTGTTCAGCAGCCCAAGTTTTTTCGCCTGCTTGTTCCTGGAATTTAGATGCAGGAGCGTGACAGATTGGGCATTCAGCTGGAGCTGAGTCACCTTCGTGAGTATAACCGCAGATAAGACATACATATTTTTTCATTTTTAAATCCTCCAAAGAAATTAATTTATTGTTTTACAATTTTTACAGATACCGTAAGCTACATAAATTGAAGTTTCGGTTATGAAACCGTGTTTAGAAGCTAAATCAGATACAATATCCTTTTCAAGTCTTAAGTCGTGAATTTTGCCGCAATGTTTACAGTGCAGATGCGCATGGGGGGAAGTGTCGCCATCGAAATGTTCAAAGCCGTCACCAACGTTAAGGCTTATAATTTCGCCCGAGGAACTCAGCGCCGATAAATTGCGGTAAACCGTACCAAGACTTATATTAGGTATTTGCTGTTTAACCTCTTGGTAAATCCAATTAGCTGTAGGGTGAGTATCTGTAGAGCGTAAAACTTCTAATATAGTTTCACGCTGCTTAGAATAATGCTTCATAGTATCACTCCTAAAACAGTAATGATTACTACTTTTATTATATACATAAATTTTGATTTGTCAATACTTTTTTTAAAATTATTTTTTGTTGACATTTTTTTTATAATACAATAAAATTAGTAATGTATAAAAAATGTTTAGGAGTAAAAAATGGGAAGTTTGATTTCAAGCTCTGTTATAAAACGGTTGCCGCGATATTACAGGTTTTTAGGTGAACTTAAAACTTTGGGTTTTACTAAAATATCTTCGCGTGAACTGTCCGAAAGGATGGGGCTTACCGCAAGCCAGATAAGGCAGGATTTAAACTGCTTTGGCGGTTTCGGTCAACAGGGTTACGGATATAATATTGATATTTTACAGTCGGAAATTGCAGGTATTTTAGGTCTTGATAAACCTAAAAGTATAATACTTGTAGGTGTTGGAAATTTAGGCCGTGCTGTTACAATGCATATGAATTTTGAATCAAAAGGATTCTACCTTACAGGTCTTTTTGATGCTAAAGAATCGCTTGTGGGTCAGATTGTAAAAAATCAACCGATAAGAAGTACCGATACTTTAGACGAATTCTGCCGCGAAAATTTACCGCAAGCGGCTATACTTTGTATACCTAAAGAAGCTGCCGAAAAAATTTCAAAACAACTTATTAAATTGGGTATTAAATGTTTCTGGAATTTTAGTCACTATGACTTAACGGTTGAAAATCCCGATGTTAAGGTTGAAAATGTTCACTTGGGGGATAGTTTAACAAGACTTTCCTATAAAATGACTAATGATTAAAAAAAGTATGAGGAAAATTCCTCATACTTTTTTCTTTTTTTTGTGAATATTACGGATTGTCTTTTTAGGTTTGCCGTTTTTAATTTTGTTTTTATCGTTACGGTCGGGAGCGGCAAGGCAATTTTTACCCGTACCTATAAGGTCGTAACGTCCCGCTTTTTTGAGCGCCGCTAAAACAAGCGGGCGGTTTTCGGGTTTAAAGTACTGCAAAAGTGCGCGTTGCTCGGACTTTTCTTTTTGGGTTTTAGGAACATAAACCTTTTTTAACGTATAAGGGTCAAGTTCGGTGTAGAACATACAGGTTGAAACTGTTCCCGGGGTGGGGTAAAAGTCCTGCACTTGTTCGGGGTGAAGATTATTGCGCTTTAAAAACAGCGACAGTTCAATAGCATCATTAACGGTGCTACCAGGGTGGGAAGACATTAAATAAGGCACTAAATACTGCTTTTTGCCGGCAGATTTTGTAAGTTCGTAAAACCGCTTTTCAAATTTATTATAAACTTCAATATTAGGTTTGCCCATATATTTAAGAACATTATTAGAACAATGTTCGGGCGCAACCTTAAGTTGACCGCTTACGTGGTGGGCAACAAGTTCTTTGAAGAAACTATCGTCCTTATCGGCAATAAGGTAATCAAACCTTATACCCGAACGGATAAACACTTTTTTTACTTTGGGAAGTTGTCTTAACTCCCTTAAAAGCGTTAAATAATCGCTGTGGTCAACCTTAACGGCGGGGCACATTGTTGGCGCTAAACATTTTTTGTCTGCGCAAAGTCCGCTTTTAAGCTGTTTGTCGCAAGAGGGATAGCGGAAGTTGGCAGTAGGGCCGCCGACATCGTGTATGTAACCTTTAAAATCATCCATTTGGGTGATTTTTTTGGCTTCTTCTATGACAGAAGCGTGACTGCGCGCCGAAATCTGCCTTCCTTGGTGGAAAGCGAGGGAGCAGAAGTTACAAGCGCCGAAACAACCGCGGTTGTGGATTATTGAAAATTTAACTTCGCTAATACCTGGCACACCGCCCTGATTTTCATAACTTGGGTGGTAGTTTCGCATAAAGGGTAGGGAATAAACCTCATCCATCTCGTTTTGGGTGAGAGGCGGCATTGGCGGATTTTGCACCAAAATTTTATTACCGTGTTTTTGTATAACTACTTTTCCGCGCGTAGCGTCGGCTTCGGTTTGCTGAATTTTGGTAGCCTTTGCATACTGTATTTTTCCGTTTTCACTGTTTTCGCTTACCGCTTCAAAGGACGGGCACTCACTTACACCTGAAATATGGTTGTAGTCACTTGTTTTAACTGCATAGCAAGTACCTAAAATATCTGTTAATTGATTTATTTTCTCGCCGCCGTTTAAGCGGTCAGCAATTTCTACAATATGTTTTTCGCCCATACCGTACATAAGTAAATCTGCGGTAGAGTCAATTAAAATAGAGGGACGGACCTTATCGTCCCAATAGTCATAATGGGCAAAACGGCGGAGAGATGCTTCAATACCGCCAATGGCTATCGGCACATCGCCGAAAATTCCGCGAAGTTTTTTACAGTAGTGAATGGTTGCTCTGTCAGGTCTGGCACCTGCTTTACCGCCGGGGGTATATGCGTCATCACTGCGGCGTTTTTTGGCGGCGGTGTAATGCGCTACCATTGAGTCAATATTACCGCCGTTTACCAAAAATGCAAGGCGGGGGATACCAAATCGTTTATAATCCGCGTCACTTCTTGGTTGGGGGATAATACATACCTTATACCCCTTGCTTTCGAGCACACGGGAGATTATTGCAGTACCAAATGACGGGTGGTCAACATAAGCATCCCCCGTTACTATTACAAAGTCGGGTTTGTCCCAACCGTATTCTCTCATTTCTTTAACCGTTATAGGTAAAAATGGCATAAAATCACCTTAAAAATTTATATAGTTTAGTATACCATATAATACTTTATTTCACAAGGGGATTAAAATGAATAAAACCGACAACTTAGCGAGACTTATTATAGCCCAAACCATTTGCGTGTTGATTATAATTTCTTCGGTGCTTGTAATCAAATATTTTTTTAAAGGTACATACAAACAATTATCAAGGTGGTACACCGAAAATGTTTGTGTGGATACTGATATAAACGAGGTTTTAGAGGATGAAATTTAAACTTTTCGACACCGAAATATATATTTCTTTTCTTTTTGCGGCGGTTGTAACGGTTATGCTGCTTACTGACAAAACGGGATATATGTTACCCGCACTTTTTGCAATTTTTTTGCACGAAATGGGGCATTTGTTTATGATGTGGGTGCTTGAGTGTGCGCCTAAAAGAATCAAACTGATACCTGCTTCAATCCAAATAACCACACCGTTTCAAAAGCGTTACCGTAATGATATTCTAACTGCCGTTTCCGGTCCTGCTGTAAATATTTTGCTGTTTTTAACCCTTTATTTTAATTTTTTGGCATTTGGAAACCAAGTTACTCTATATTTCGCCTTGCTTAATTTGGTGATTGGCGCGTTTAATCTTTTGCCTGTAAAAGGGCTTGACGGCGGAACGATACTTTACTGTGTTTTGGCAAAATATAAAGGTCCCGAAAAAGCAACTTTAATACTTAAATTTATAACCTTGATTTTGGCAAGCGTGATAATTATAACCGCAATCACCTTAAGTTTAAGAGGAAAAATAAATATTTCATTTTACATAATGGGAATATATCTTTTAATTATGAGTTTGGTTAAAATGTAGTTGAAAGAAACGGAAAATTATTGTATTATTGATATATAATTTTTTTGGAGTAGATGTATGGATAACAAGGAATTTGAAAGGCTGCTTTTGTCGGTTCAAAAACCCGGCAGATATTCGGGTGGCGAAATAAACAGCGTTATTAAGGACAAGCAACAGGTAGATGTACGTTTTGCATTTTGCTTTCCCGATACTTACGAAATCGGAATGTCGCATCTTGGTATGAAAATACTGTATTCCCTTTTTAATGAAAGGGAGGATATCTGGTGTGAGCGTGTTTTTGCACCGTGGATAGATTTTGAAGAGGTTATGCGCAAAAATAACATCCCTCTTTTTGCGCTTGAAAGCCGCGATCCTATTAAGGATTTTGATTTTATAGGTTTTACTTTACAGTATGAAATGAGTTATACTAACATACTTAATATGCTTGATTTGGCGGGTGTTCCGCTTAAATCAAGTGAGCGAAAAGATTTGTCACCCTTAGTGGTAGTGGGCGGACCTTGTGTTTGCAATGCCGAACCTTTGGCAGAGTTTGTTGACTTGTTTTTCTTGGGCGAGGGTGAAGAGGTTGACCTAGAGGTTATAGACCTTTATAAAAAGCACAAAAAAATGGGCAGCAGCAAGCAAGAATTTTTAAAAGAGGTGGCTAAAATAGAGGGCGTGTATGTGCCCTCGCTTTATGATGTTTCTTATAATGAGGATGGCAGTGTAAAGGAAATTATCGCTAAAGACGGTGCGCCTAAAACTATTAAAAAACGCATTATAAAGGATTTGGACAAGGCTTATTATCCCGATAAGTTTGTAGTGCCGTTTATTCAAATTGTGCATGACCGTGCCGTGCAGGAAATTTTCCGCGGTTGTATTCGCGGTTGCCGTTTTTGTCAGGCTGGGTTTATCTACCGTCCCGTGCGTGAAAAAAGTTTTGAAGTTATAAACAATCAGGCAAAATGTCTTTGCGAAAATACAGGTTATGACGAAATTTCCCTTTCGTCTTTGAGTACAAGCGATTACAGGGATTTAGAGCCATTACTTAACAATATGCTTGATTGGACACAGGATAATAATATAAGCCTTGCGCTTCCGTCGCTTAGGATTGATAATTTTTCGGAAGAACTGCTTGAAAAGATTAATCACGTAAGAAAAAGCGGTCTTACCTTTGCGCCCGAAGCGGGAACACAAAGACTTCGCGATGTTATAAACAAAAACGTTACAGAAGAGGAGATTTTATCCACCTGTGAAACTGCTTTCAAAGGCGGTTATACATCGGTTAAACTTTATTTTATGATGGGACTTCCTACCGAAACCGATGAGGATATTAAAGGCATTGCCGATTTGGGCCAAAAAATCGTTGATATGTACTATAATTTACCTGAGAGACCGAAAGGCAAATCGGTATCGGTTTCAATAAGTGTTTCCATTTTTGTGCCAAAACCATTTACACCGTTTCAATTTGAACCGCAAATAAGTAAAGCCGAAATGGAAAGAAAGCAGGAATATTTAAAATCTTGTATTAAAACACGCAAAATCGATTTAAGCACACATGACAGTTCAACAAGTTTCTTGGAAGCCGCTTTCGCAAGGGGTGACAGAAGACTTGGACAAGTTTTGGAATTGGCTTTCAAAAAAGGTTGTAAATTCGATAGTTGGAACGAGTGTTTTGATTTAGAAAAGTGGGAAGAATCGTTCCGTGAGTGCGGTATAGACCCCAAATTCTACAGCGAAAGACAGAGAAGTTACGACGAAGTTAACCCTTGGGAACATCTTGATTACGCGGTTTCAAAAGAGTTTCTTATAAAAGAAAACGAATTGGCGCATAGTGAGGCTACAACCCCAAACTGCCGCGAAAAATGTTCCGCTTGCGGAGCTAACTGTTACAAAGGGGGTGTTTGCTTTGAGAAACGTTAGAATTTTTTATAAGAAAAAAGGCAGAATGAAGTTTGTATCCCACCTTGATATGAACCGTTTTATGACAAGAATTATAAACAAAGCAAAAATCCCCGTTTGGTTTACCGAAGGGTTTAATAGGCATGCTTATCTTAATTTTGCAGTGCCGCTTTCCTTGGGGTATGAGGGATTTTATGAAGTCTTAGATGTAAGAATTACCGACGATAATTATTCTTTGGATAATGTTTTAAAAGCGTTACAGTCGGTTTCGACACCCGATATTGAATTTTTTGGGGTAGAAGAATCGGTTATGAATATGAAAGAAATCGGTTTTGCCGAGTTTGAGATTTTGTTCGATGAAGTAAGCAAGACACAAGCGCAAAAAATTGAAAATTTCTTTAAAAAAGAGTCAATTATATGCCAAAAAACCACCAAAAAAGGCGGAACCCGTGATATTGATATTGCCCCGCTTATTAAAAGTTACAAACTTTCGGGAAATAAATTAACGGTAGTTCTGACTGCGGGTAACGATAATAACCTTAATCCATCACTTGTAATGTCAACGCTGTTTAGTGACCAAAATATAGAACCTTGGTTTTATTCTGTTACGCGAACTATGATTTACAACAAACAAATGAAACAATTTAAATAAAATAATATTGTGTGGGCATATTATTTTATAGACATACCTTAAAAGGAAATGATTTAATGGAATTTACAAGAGCAAGCGGTGTGCTGATGCATATTGCCTCACTTCCGGGGAACAGCGGAATAGGTACTTTGGGAAAAGAAGCATACGAGTTTGTAGACTTTTTAAAAGAAACAAAGCAAACATATTGGCAAATACTTCCCGTTTGCCCCACAAGTTTTGGCGATTCGCCTTATCAAAGTTTTTCTACCTTTGCGGGAAACCCTTACTTTATTGACCTTGATATCCTTTGTGAGCAAGGGTATTTAAAAGCAGAAGACTATAAAAACATAAATTGGGGTAGCGATGTAGAAAATGTAGATTATTCAGTTATATTTAAGCAAAGAAATATTGTATTTAAGAGGCTTTATAACAATTTTATTAAAAACATCCCGTCGGATTTTAACGGCTTTTGCAACCAAAATGATTTTTGGCTTAAGGATTTTGCGCTTTTTATGGCAATAAAGGATTTATTCGGCGGGGTTAAATACAGCGAATGGGATGACGATATTCGCAAAAGGGAAGAAACAGCAGTTTGTGAGTATGAAAACCGCTGTAAAGAAGGTATTCTTTATTATCAAATGCTCCAGTATTTCTTTTTTAAACAGTGGAACGATTTAAAACAGTATGCAAACCAAAACGGTATTAAAATTATAGGTGATTTGCCGATTTACGTTGCCGAAGACAGTGCAGATGTTTGGAGTAATCCGAAATGCTTTAAATTGGATAAAGACCTAAAGCCTGTAGAGGTTGCAGGCTGTCCGCCTGATGCTTTTTCAAGTGACGGTCAACTTTGGGGCAATCCTGTTTATGATTGGCGCTATATGAAATCTACAGGGTATGATTGGTGGATTAAAAGGTTCCAAGCAAGCCTTAATTTTTATGATGTTATCCGTATTGACCATTTTAGAGGATTTGAGGCATATTACTGCATAAAATACGGTGCTAAAACCGCAAAAAACGGTAAATGGCGCAAAGGACCGGATATTGCTTTTTGGAAATTTGTTAAGAGTAAATTAGGTGATTTACCCATAATCGCCGAAGATTTAGGCTTTTTAACGCCAAAAGTTCATAAGTTGCTCGCAAAAAGCGGTTTCCCGGGAATGAAGGTATTACAGTTTGCTTTCGATTCAAGGGAAGATAATAATTATCTTCCTCATAACTATACAAAAAACTGTGTGGTTTATACCGGTACACATGATAATGATACTATTAACGGCTGGCTTGAAACTGTGAATAAAACCGATTTGGAGTTTGCTAAAAAATATCTTAACACCAATAAGGATGATATAAGGGAAGAGCTTATAATATCCGCAATGTCGAGCGTGGCTGACACCTGTATTCTGACTATGCAGGATTTGATAGGACTTGGCAGTGATGCGCGAATGAATATTCCGTCTACCGTAGGCGGTAACTGGATGTGGCGCGCAAAACCCGAATATATTACCGAACAAATTTCGCAAACACTTTTAAATTTAACCCAAATTTATTCAAGAGAAAGGCAAAGTTAAATGAGCAAGTTTAAAAGCAATATAGAAACTTTTGCAAAAGCAAATTATGCAAAAGAAATAAAGGATTTAACCAATGTCCAACTGCACGATTGCGTAAGCAAAGCGGTTATGGCGGATATTGCAAATAATTACCGTAAATCTCAAGAGGCGCACAATCAAAAGCGCCGCGCATATTATTTTTCTGCCGAATTTTTGGTTGGAAGAGCTATTTATAACAATCTGCTTTGCAGCGGCCTTTTAGATGAAACCGAAAGTATTTTAAAGCAAGAGCAAAGAAGTATTTCCGATTTTGAGGAAATCGAGGATGCGGCTTTAGGTAACGGCGGTCTGGGTAGACTTGCTGCCTGTTTTTTGGATAGCGGCGCAACATTAGGCTTGCCGCTTGACGGCTATGGTATCCGCTACCGCTTCGGACTTTTTAAACAGTATTTCCATGACGGTTTCCAAAAAGAAACTCTTGACGATTGGTCAAAAAACGGTGACCCGTGGTCACAAAGAAATGAAGCCGATGCTGTAACGGTTCAGTTTGGCGATTATAAGGTAAAGGCAGTACCCTACGATATGCCAATTATCAGCTATGGCGCTAAGCATATATCAAATTTACGGCTTTGGCAGGCAGAGGCTATAGAAGAATTTGATTTTTCTTTATTTGACGGCGGTAAATACGATAAAGCGGTAACCGATAAAAACCGCGCCGAAGATATTTCCCGCGTGCTTTATCCTAACGACAATACCCTTTACGGTAAGCTTTTGCGTCTTCGTCAGCAGTATTTTTTCTGTAGTGCTTCTTTGCAGGATATTTTGAAAAAATTCAAACAAAATCATACTGATTTTGCGAAACTTTCCGAATTTATTACAATTCAGCTTAACGATACCCACCCCGTAATTTCAATCCCTGAACTTATCCGTCTTTTGTGTTTGGAGGGTGTGGAGTTTGATAATGCTCTTGAAATTGTAAAAGGTGTTTTCAATTATACAAACCACACTGTTTTGCCCGAAGCACTTGAAAAATGGGATATGAAGTTTATTAAGAAAATTTCACCCGAAATTGCAAAAATTATAACCAAAATTAATGCTAAATTTAAAAAAGAATTAAAAGGCGAAAGTAACGAACTTTTAATTTTACAAGACGGACAGGTTAATATGGCATATCTTGCCTGTTACTGTTCACAGTATATTAACGGTGTTGCCGAAATTCACACCGAAATATTAAAAAGCGATGTTTTGAGCGGTTTTTATAAACTTTATCCTAAAAAATTCCAAAACAAAACCAACGGTATCACCCAACGCAGATGGCTGGCTCTTTGCAATAGCGAACTTTCAGGCCTTGTAACCGAACTTTTAGGAAGTAAAAAATGGGTTACCGATTTGGACGAGCTTAAAAAATTGAAAAAGTATGCAGACGATACTGAAATTTTGCAAAGATTTATTGCTATAAAACAAAATAACAAACAAAGACTTGCCGATTTTGTCTATAAAAAAGAGGGTAAAACCCTTAATACCGACACAATATTCGATTCGCAGATTAAAAGACTTCACGAATACAAACGCCAACTGCTTAATATACTTTGTATTTTGGAACTTTATTTCGAAATTAAAGAGGGTACACTTAAAGATTTTACCCCCACAACCTTTATTTTCGGTGCAAAGTCTGCCCCCGGATACCTAAGGGCAAAGGGGATTATTAAACTTTGTAACGAGGTTGCAAATTTAATCGAAAAAGATAAAGAAGTAAGCAAATTAATTAATGTTGTTTTTGTTTCGGATTACAATGTTTCTTATGCCGAAAAAATTATCGCCGCTACCGATGTTTCGGAACAGATTTCTACCGCAGGTACTGAGGCTTCGGGTACAGGTAATATGAAGTTAATGCTCAACGGCGCGGTAACTTTAGGCACTTATGACGGCGCTAATATCGAAATTGTTAAAGAAGCGGGCGAAGAAAATAACTATATCTTCGGCGCGCGTGTAGAGGATATCCAAAAAATCAAGGATACCTATAACCCCAAAGAACTTTATCAAAATGACAAGCGTATTAAACGTTGTCTTGATGCGCTTATAGACGGCACTTTGTCCGACGGCGGCACAGGTATTTTCAAGGAACTTTACGACGCAATACTTGAGGGTGCATCTTGGCACAAACCTGACCATTACTATTTGCTTTTGGACTTTAATGATTTCTTGGAAACTAAAATAAAACTTAACCGCGATTACACCGACAGATTCACATTCGCTAAAAAGCAATGGCTCAATATGTGTAATGCAGGTAAGTTTTCGTCCGACCGCACAATAAAAGAATACGCCAAAGATATTTGGAAGATAAAATAAAATATTTGCTAAAGTTTAGAAAAAATAAACACGCTCCCTTTTTACAGGGAGCGTTTAACTGTTTAAGTAATTTATCTTTTAAAGAGATAATCCAAAGAAACATTTAAGATTTTTGATATTGCATCAATTTCAATATCGGTAACAGCACGTTTGCCATTTTCAATACGGGAAATTGAACCGCGACAGGTATAGACTGCCATAAGTTCAAGCTTTTCGGAAAGTTGTTTTTGACTATAGCCCTTTTTTTCGCGGGCCTCTTTAATTCTTTCACCGATAATATTTAATTGTTCACCATCGATAATTCTTTTCATATTTCCAACCCTTTTGTCTTGATTTAGGACAAAAATAGTTTATACTATAATCATAAAATATATGTCCTATTGATAGGACAGAAAGGTGAAAATATGAAATCTGTAGTTTTTATAGGGCATAGCGAGTGCTATGGATTATCTAAAGATGAATTAAAGAAGGTCATAATTAGATGTATCAATGACGGTGCAACGCATTTTCTGAGCGGTGGACAGGGTGGTTTCGACCGCGCTTGTGCAAATATAGTGTTTAGTTTAAAAAAGGATTATCCGTATATTAAAAATATTTTGGTAATTCCGTATTTGTCTTTTAATGTGTTTGACAAAGAAATTTTTGATGAAATTATTTTTCCTGGTGGTTTTGAAAAATATCATTTTAAGTCGGCAATACCGCAAAGAAATAAATATATGGTGAGACATTCAAGTATCGCAATTTGTTACATAAATCACGGGTGGGGGAATGCGGTAAATACATATAATTACGCAAAAAATAAAAAACTCAAAATAATAAATCTTTCAAATTATAATCCTTGAAAATTAAAAAAAGAGAAACAACTTCATTTTGAAGTGTTTCTCTTTAGATTTTATGCTTTTGCAAGTTTTATTATAAGGCTTGTGGGCAATATTTTTGCCACAACTCTGTAAAATTTATAGAAAATATGGTCCGCAAAAACCGCTTTTCCTTTTTTGGATGCTTTAAGCGAATTTTCGGCAACACGCTTTGGATTATCGCGCGGCAATATGTCAAAAATTTTGCTACTACCTTGGTTAATGCCTGCAACACTGAAAAATTCGGTGTCCATAGGTCCTGGGCAAACCGCTAAAACATTAATTTTTCTGCCTTTAAGTTCTTGGCGTAGTGCGCGCGAAAAACTCATAACAAAGGCTTTAGTCGAAGAATAAACCGCAAGACGAGCATTTGGCGCAAAGGATGCTATGGAGCAGGTGTTTATAATTTCCGCCTTTTCACTCATAAACGGCAGAGTTACATTTGCCATAATGGTTAAAGCCTCACAGTTGAGGCGAATCATACCTGCATTATCCTTTGCGGAAAGTTCATAAAACAAACCAAACTTGCCGAAACCTGCATTATTTATTAAAAGTTTAACATCGGCGTTTTCACTCTTTAAAAGGTTTACATAATCACTGACGCTTTGCTCGTTTGTGATGTCAAAAGCAAGAATACGCGCCTTTTTGTTAAGTAAATTTGCCACTTCTTGCAATTTGTCTTGTCTTCGGGCAATAAGCCAAATCTCGTCAATGTCGTTGCGCATTTTATCAACTGCTTTAGCATATTCCACGCCAAGACCTGATGATGCGCCTGTAATAACTGCAATTTTCATTTTATCACGTCCTTTTAATTCATTATACTACTAAAACAGTTTTTTGCAAAACTTTTCTGCAAATTTATTTAATTCGGGGAAATTCATAGCCTTAATATAATGACTTTCAAGTTGGTCATGAACGGTTTTGGCTTTAAGTAAAGTGTCGCTCGCTGAATTTAAAAGGTGGGTTATCGCTTTTTTATTGAATTTAAGCCTTTCTTTACT
>JAZSDM010000065.1:0-43638 GCA_045531145.1 Acutalibacteraceae bacterium
TTTAAAATTAAATCGTTTGTCGGTCAGGATGATTATCGTTCAATGGCGGAGGTTTTAGAGCGACGTTTTTCAGAATATCAAAACGGTGACGATGATGGCTTTAAAACTTTACCCGATTTAATTTTGCTTGACGGTGCAAAGGGGCAGATTTCTGCCGTGTTGCCTGTACTTTCAAAGTATAATATAGATGTGCCTGTATTTGGAATGGTTAAGGACTCGAAACATCGCACACGTGCTATTGCTACAAGCGGTGGGGATATTGCGATTAAATCCAACCGCCGTGCCTTTACGCTCGTTACAAACATTCAGGACGAAGTACACCGTTTTGCAATTTCTTATCATAAAAAACTTCAGTCCAAAAAATTATTAAGCCGTGAACTTACACAAATTGACGGTATAGGTGAGAAAAAAGCCAACATTCTGCTCAAACATTTGGGCAGTATGAAAAAAATAAAAGCGGCTTCTATTACTGAATTGGAAGCGGTTAAGGGAATAACCAGTCAAAACGCAAAAGCGGTATTTGAATATTTTAACAAATCGTGAACTTGCGATTGACAACAAATACAATATATGGTATTATCTTTGTATTAAAATGGAGGTTGAAAACAATGCAAGTTAAAAAATTAGTTTCAAAATTATTAATCGTTGCGTTTGTTGTGGGCTTTGGTGTACTTTGTGCTTTCACCGGTGATATTACAAATCCGGTTGGAACTTTATGGTCACTTTTCCCACCGGTAATCGCTATTGGTTTGGCACTTCTCACAAAGGAAGTATATTCGTCGCTATTTATTGGTGTTTTAGTAGGCGGTTTACTTTCAACCGGATTCAATCCGATACATACTATCGACTCTGTTACTACCGAAGGTTTTATTTCGGCAGTTTCGGGAACAGCAGGTATATTTGTATTTTTGGTTTGCCTTGGCGTTATTGTTGCTTTACTTAACAAAGCAGGCGGTGCACAGGCATTCGGCCGTTGGGCTGCTAAGCACGTTAAGGGTAAAATCGGTGCATCAATTGCTACATTCTGCTTTGGTATTTTGATTTTTATTGACGACTATTTCAACTGCTTAACTGTAGGTGCAGTTATGCGTCCCGTTACAGACAAGGCAAAAATTTCCCGTTCAAAATTGGCTTATATTATAGATGCTACAGCAGCTCCGATTTGTATGATAGCTCCTATTTCTTCTTGGGCAGCTGCCGTTTCGGAATATGCTCCCGATGGTGTAAGCGGTATTTCGATGTTTATTAAGGCAATACCTTATAATTTCTATTCTTTGATGACATTTGTGTTTGTACTTGCTTTAGTACTTATGAAGTTTGATTACGGCCCAATGAAGCTTCACGAAATGAACGCTGAAAACGGTGACCTTTTTACTTCTGGCACTGTTTCTGCTAATGAGGAAGATGAAACTCCATCAACCGATAAAGCAAGGGTTATTGACCTTGTTTTACCCATTATCGTACTTATTGGTATATGTGTTTTTTCACTTTTCTATGTTGGTAGATGTATGGGCGAAGAATGGGTATTTGCATCGGCTAATTATGATAAATCACTCGGCTTTGTTGACGCTTTCTCGAATACTGATGCTACTGTAGGTTTAGCATGGGGCGGTCTTATCGCACTTGCATTTATTGTTGTTTACTTTGTGGCACGCCGTCTTGTAAGCTTTAAGGATGCTATGGCTTGTATCCCCAAAGGCTTTATTGCAATGGTTCCCGCTATCCTTATTTTAACAATGGCAACCTCACTTAAAAATATGACCGGTCTTTTGGATTCTGACACATTTGTTAGCAATGCTTTGGCAAGTGTAAGCGGTCTTAATAACTTCTTGCCGGCAATTATATTTATTGTTGCTTGCCTTATTGCTTTCGCAACAGGTACTTCTTGGGGTACTTTCGGTATCCTTATCCCGATAGTTACAAGCATTTTTGATGTAAACAGTGCACTTGGTATTATGAGTATGTCTGCTTGCCTTGCAGGTGCTGTTTGCGGTGACCACTGCTCACCGATTTCGGATACAACAATTATGTCTTCCGCAGGTGCTCAGTGTGACCACTTAAATCACGTTTCAACACAGTTGCCTTATGCAATTACTGTTGCCGGTATTACTTTTGTAAGTTATATTTTTGCAGGATTTGTTCAGAATGTTTACATTTCACTTGTATTCTCTACAGTTTTAACTGTTGCTACCTTGTTTGTAATCAAGGCAATTACAAACCGCAAAAAAGCATAAATTTATTGCAATTAAAATCCGTTACAGGTATAATGACTGTAACGGATTTTTTGTTTAGGAGAAAAAAGTGGAAAAAAGGAAATTAGAAAAACATATTGAAATAGAGCGCAGCATTATAAAAAAATACCGCAAAACTATTTGGAGTAATTTTATCGGCGCGGTTCAGGAATACGAACTTATAAAAGAAAATGATAAAATTGCTGTTTGCATTTCGGGTGGCAAGGATTCAATGTTACTTGCAAAATGTATGCAACAATTACAAAGACACAGCGAAGTTCCGTTCCAATTAGTTTTTCTGGTTATGGACCCCGGCTATAATAAAGAGAACCGAAAGTTAATTGAAGAAAATGCAAAACTTCTTGATATTCCGATAGAGATTTTTGAAAGCGATATTTTTGAGGTTACTGTCCGTTCAGGCGGTTCGCCATGTTACCTTTGCGCCCGTATGAGAAGAGGTTGCCTTTATAGTAAGGCACAGTCTCTCGGTTGTAATAAAATCGCGTTAGGTCACCATTTTAACGATGTTATTGAAACGGTTATGATGAGTATGATGTATTCGTCCGAAATAAAGACTATGCTTCCCAAACTTCATAGCACAAATTTTGATGGTATGGAGCTTATCCGCCCGCTTTATAAGGTTAAGGAAAATGATATTATTTCCTGGGCAAACTATAACGGACTTAGATTTTTACAATGCGCATGTAAGTTTACTGAAAAAAGTACCGAAAGGGAAGACCTTTCCAAAAGAAAGGAAACCAAAGCACTGATTGAGTATATTAAAACTTTTAATCCAAATGCGGATGATAATATATTCAGAAGTCTTCACAATGTAAATCTTGCAACATTACCCGCTTGGCGCGATTGCGATTCGGGGGATATACATTCATTTTTAGAAAAATATTAAGAGAGTCTTTACAGACTCTCTTTTATTATATCTTTAATAACTTCACTTGCTATTATCAGTCCCGCTACTGAAGGAACAAAAGAAATACTTGCGGGCGGTCTTTGGTTGGTAACAGGTGTTTCTTTTGAATAAACCACCTTTAATTTTTTCACACCGCGCTTTTTAAGTTCTGTTCGCATAACTTTGGCAAGGGGACATACTTCAGTTTTGTAGATATCACTTACCTTAAATGCGGTTGGGTCAAGTTTGTTTCCTGTTCCCATTGAAGAAATAATCGGTGTACCTGATTCTTTTGCTTGCAAAACCAACTGTATTTTAGCGGTTACATTATCAACAGCGTCTACAATGTAGTCGTACTTTGAAAAATCAAAAATATGTGCGGTTTCGGGCAAATATAAAATATCAAATGTTTTTATTTGAATTTCTGGGTTAATGTCCAAAAGGCGTTCTTTCATAACATCAACCTTTAATTTGCCAATAGTTTTTGTAGTAGCAATTATTTGGCGGTTGATATTGGATTCACTTACTGTATCGTTATCAATGATATCAATTTTGCCAACACCCGCACGGGCGAGCGCTTCTGTAACATATCCGCCCACACCGCCAATGCCGAAAACTGCAATGTGTGAATTATTAAGTTTTTGTAGATTTTCCTGTCCTATCAACATTTCGGTTCGTAAAAATTTTTCAAGCATAACAAAATTCCTTAAAGTATTTGTTTTAATTTTAAATGCATAGCAATTTTTTGTCAAGTCTGTCAGTCGAATTACTCGAAAAAAGGAAAAAAAGTGTAATTTTTTGTAAAAATAACACTATTATTGTTATTTTGCTTGCATTATATATTGAAATATGGTAATATATGTAAAACAAAAATACTGGAGGTAAAAATTTATGGAAAAAAAGTTAAAAATAGTGATTGCCGACGATTCTACAGAGTTTTCAAAGAATTGTGCAAAAACGCTAAATGGCTACGGTATGGAGGTGATTTTAACACAAAAGGACGGTTTAAGCGTTATTGCTAAGATAAAATCCGAAAAACCCGATGTAGTATTATCTGAAGTGTTTATGCCAAATATTGACATTTTAGGTGTTTTAGGCGAAATTAAGAAATTAGACCAAAAACAAAGACCGCTTGTTATGGTAATGTCAAGTTTTGCAAATCCGCGTTTGGAAAAGGAAATTTTAGAAGCAGGCGCGTGTTATTATTTTTTAAAGCCGTTTGACGTAAATGTAATGGCACAGCGCATAATTCAACTTTCAGGTTGGAAGAATGAAACATCGCCGATTGTTGTTAAAAACAACTGTATATCCGATTCCGAACTGGAGGTTATGGTTACTGAAATAATACATCAAATAGGCGTTCCTGCACATATAAAAGGCTATCATTATTTAAGAGAAGCAATAATGCTTTCTATAAAGAACAGTGAAATTATAAATTCGGTTACAAAGTTATTATACCCAACAGTTGCGAAAAATCATTCAACAACATCTTCACGCGTTGAAAGAGCAATTCGCCACGCTATTGAGGTTGCGTGGGATAGGGGAGATATTGATGTGCTGAACTCTTACTTCGGGTACACAATCCAAAATGACAGAGGCAAACCAACAAACAGTGAATTTATTGCAATGATTAGCGATAAATTGCGGTTAAAATTAAAAATTAGTTAAGTTTAATTATACTCACCGTTATATTTTTTGTTTAAAGTATATCGGTGATTATTTTTTGTAATAAAAACATTGAAAATGTAGTATTTTAGTGGTAAAATAAAGTATTAAAAGAAAAAGGCGGTGAGTAGTTTGGGCTTTAAAAAATGGATTGTTAGTGAGCTTGATAGAAATTTAGCAAAATCATTAGCGCTTGAATGCGATGTTGAACCGATTGTTGCCCTTATTGCTTCATCGCGCGGATATACCGATCCTACCGATTTAGAACAGTTTTTATCAGATGAACCGTTTTTTTCTGACACCTATGAATTAGCAGACATAATGCACGCTGCAGATTTAGTTAATATGGCGGTTGAAGAGGGTAAAAGGATTGCAATCTACGGGGATTATGACTGTGACGGTGTTACCGCAACAGCATTGCTTTATAATTACCTTAAAAGCCGCAATGCAGACTGTATTTATTATATACCTGACCGTTTTGACGAAGGATACGGTATGAACTGTGAAGCGGTAAAAAACCTTAAAAATCAGGGTGTGGAGTTTATCATAACGGTTGATAACGGAATATCCTGTATAGAAGAAATCGAACTTGCAAACTCGCTTGGTATGACTGTTGTAGTTACTGACCATCATTTAGCAGGTGATATTTTACCGAATGCCGCTGCGGTTGTGGACCCTTACAGAAAAGACTGCCCCTCTGTTTTTAAAACTATTTGCGGCGCAGAAGTTGCTTTTAAACTTATATGCGTAATGGAGGGTAAAGAACCCGAAGAATTACTGCCGCTTTATGCTGATATACTTGCTGTAGCGGTAATTGCCGATGTTATGCCCATTACTTTGGAAAACAGAATAATTGTAAAATACGGTATTGAAAAACTAAAAAAATCACCTTTAACAGGACTTTCGGCTCTTTTGAATGTTGCGGGAGTGTCCTATGAAAATATAAATGCTTCGAGGGTGGCTTTTGGTATTTGTCCGCGATTAAATGCGGCAGGCAGAATGGGAAAAGCTGAGCGTGCGGTTGAACTGCTTTCTTGTAATAATATGCTTGAGGCTTTAAAAATTGCCGATGAAATTGATAAAGATAATTCCGAACGCCAACAAATAGAAAAGAAAATTTACGAACAGGCAATTTTAAAAATTGAAGAGAATAATTATAAATATGACCGCGTGATCGTGGTTGACGGTGAGGGTTGGCACCACGGCGTTGTAGGTATTGTTGCCTCACGCTTGTGTGAGCGTTACGGAGTGCCTTGTATTGTAATTTCAAGCGACGGTGAAATTGCGCACGGTTCGGGCAGAAGTTTTGAAGGATTTTCTCTTTATGATGCTATTTACCATTGTAAAGATTTGCTTACAAAATTCGGCGGTCATTCACAGGCGGCAGGTATTAGTATAAAAACTGAAGATATCAATAAGTTCAGAGAACTAATTAACGATTATGCTCAAAGTATAGAATATCAACCACCTGTTTTGAAACTTGATTGCAGGCTTAACCCTTCGGCTTTAACCCTTGATTTGTCTGAATCACTAAAACAGTTAGAACCTTTCGGTTACGGTAACAGTGTACCCTTGTTCGGTGTTTTCGGTGTTACTTTGAACAGAATTACCCCTATCGGCAATAATAAGCACCTAAAACTTTTGTTTACAAAGGGCGCAAACACCTTCCAAGCACTTTTATTTGGTGTTAGTGAAAATGATTTTTGCTTTAGTTTGGGTGATGTGCTTGACCTTGCTGTGACTGTCGAAACTAACGTTTATAACGGTAATTATTCGGTAAGTGTTCAGATAAAGGCGCTTAGAATGAGCGGTACTGATGACCAAAAATTATTTTTTGATATTTCTAATTTTAATAATTTTATGGCAAACAAAAAGTATGATGCTATAGCCCTTACACCCACAAGGGAAGAAGTAGGTAATGTTTATAAAACCGTTACACAAAAGCCGATTTTGAGCGAACGGGTTAAATATTTGTTTATAAACAGTTTGGGTTATGCCAAAACCCAAATTTGTACTACTACATTGGAAGAACTTGGTTTGATTGAACTTAAAGACGGCAAATACTATGCAAATTTGAATGCACAAAAAACAAATCTTTTAAATTCCAGGACATACAATTTTTTGACAAAGGAGTGTGAAAAATGAACGCAGAACAGTTAAGTAATTTTAATGATTTAAAACAGCATATGGAAAATTTCGGAGCAAATTACGATTATGACCTTGTTAAAAGGGCATTTGAACTTTGCGTTAACGCACACCAAGGTCAAAAAAGAATTTCGCACGAAGACTACTACTACCACCCTTATAATGTGGCAAAAATTGTTGTTTCTTTAGGTATGGATACACAGTCGGTAGTGGCTTCGCTTTTGCACGATGTTGTGGAAGATACCGATATTACGATAGAACAAATAAGTGAAATGTTCGGTAAAGAGGTAGCACTTCTTGTTGACGGTGTTACAAAAATCGGCAGGCTTAATTTTTCTACTAAAGAACAGCAACAAGCCGAAAGTCTTAGAAAAATGCTTATTGCAATGGGGCAGGATATAAGGGTTATAATTATAAAACTTGCTGACCGTCTTCACAATATGCGCACTATTGACGCTATGACTCCTCAAAAACAACGCGATAAATCGGTTGAAACGCTTGAAGTTTACGCACCTATTGCGCACAGACTTGGTATCCGTCCTGTAAAGGAAGAACTTGAAGATTTGGCAATCAAGCACTTGGACCCTGTGGCTTATCACGATATTGAAGAATTATTAACCCACAGAAAACAACACCGTGAACAGATTTTAAGCGAAATTAAAAACCGAATCGAAGAAAGACTTCGCGAAAGTATGCCAGGTGTTACGCTATCGTTCCAAGGGCGCGTTAAGTCTATACACGGCATTTACCGTAAAATGTATGTTCAAAGCCGTAATTTTGACGAAATTTATGATATTTACGCTATCAGGGTTATTACCGATACTGTAGCAGACTGCTATAATATTTTGGGTATAATGCACGATATGTTCCAGCCTATTCCTAATAGGTTTAAGGACTATATTTCTACTCCAAAACCCAATATGTATCAGTCTCTTCATACTACAGTTATAAGCCGTGCGGGAATACCTTTTGAAATTCAAATCCGTACATTTGAAATGCACCACACTGCAGAATTCGGTATCGCGGCGCACTGGAAATATAAAGAGGGCATTACAGATAACGACAAAAAAATGGAAGACCGTCTTGCGTGGATCAGGCAGATTATCGACAATCAGGACACTACCAACGATGCAACTGATATTATCAGAAGTATTAAGGTTGACTTATCGCAAGAAGATGTTTTTGCCGTTACTCCTAAAGGTGATGTTATAAACTTGCCTGTAGGTGCTACTGTTGTTGACTTTGCTTTTGCAATTCACTCGGCTGTGGGAACCCGTATGATAGGTGCTAAGGTTGACGGTAAAATTGTACCTATCAACCACGAAGTTAAAACAGGCGAAGTTATAGAAATTCTAACTACAAATCAGGCAGGTCATGGCCCAAGCCGTGATTGGCTTAATATTGCGGTTACTTCTTCAGCAAAGTCAAAAATTCGTTCTTGGTTTAAAAAGGAAAGACGAAGTGAGAATATTGCTACAGGTAAAGCCGATTTTGAAAGAGAACTTCGCAGAAATAATATTGATTTAAGTGTTGAAGAAGCTGAAGATTATATTGAAGAATTGGCAAAAAAATACCGTGTTGCAAATGCGGAAGAATTTTTTGCCGCTATAGGTTACGGCGGAATTTTGCTTTCTAAGGTTATTCCGCGTATAAAGGACGATTATACCAAAAAGGCAGCCGCACAAAAGCAACCCGAAATTGTACCGATTTCCCAAAGCAGAAGTTCCAAATCTTCTGACGGTGTTATTATTGAGGGAATTGACAACTGCCTTATTAAGTTTTCTAAGTGCTGTAATCCGTTACCTGGAGACGATATTATCGGCTTTATCACAAGAGGTCACGGTGTTTCCATTCATAAAAGGGATTGCAATAATGTGCCTGTTAATATTGCCGAATCACAAGAGCCTTCGCGTTGGATTGCTGCCCATTGGGACGGCACTAAAGCTGAATCATTTACTTCTACATTAAAGGCTATCGGAATCGATAGAGAGGGTATTTTGATTGAAGTGATGAGCGCACTTAATAATATGCGTGTCCCGATTCACAGTATCAATGCTAAACAAACCAAAGACGGCAACTGTGTTATTATTATGACCATCAGTGCCGAAAGCGTTGAGCATTTAAGAAGCATTATTGCGCGTATTGAAAAAGTTCCGCAAATATTCCATGTTGAAAGGATTAATCAGTAATGAAAGCGGTTATACAAAGGGTAAGTGAAGCATCTGTTAAGGTTGACGGTAAAACCGTTGGCAGTTGCGAAAACGGTTATATGATACTTTTAGGCGCGGCTGATGGTGACACTTTAGAAGATGTTGAAATTTTAGCGCGTAAAATTGCCAACTTGCGTGTATTTTGCGACGAAAATGACAAAATGAATAAATCAATTCTTGATATTGGCGGCGAAGTTTTGGCAATTTCGCAGTTTACACTTTGCGCAGATGTGAAAAAAGGCAACCGCCCGTCCTTTATAAATGCGTTAGAACCTGTAAAAGCAGAGGAGTATTACGATATCTTTTGCGAAAAATTAAGGGAAAACGGTATTAAAAAGGTAAGTAAAGGCATTTTCGGTGCAGATATGAAAGTAAGCCTTGTTAATGATGGACCTGTAACTATTCTGTATGACACAGAAATTTGGAGGAAAAATGGAAATTAAATGTTTGTGCTTAGGGAGTATCAGTACTAACTGTTATTTATTATCGACCGAAAAAAGCGCAGTTGTAGTTGACCCTGGGTTTTACTCCGAAGAAACGGCACAGTTTTTGCAACAAAACAGTGAAAAAGAAAAAATGATTCTTTTAACCCACGCCCATTTTGACCATATAGGCGATGCTGAGCGTTTGAGAAATCTTTACGGTGCGAAAATCGGTATAGGTGTTTATGACAGTGATGCTTTAGCAGACACACATAAAAACTTGGCAAATATGTTTGGCGCAGATTTAAAACCTTTTTTTGCCGATGTTACTTTTAGCGACCAAGAAGAATTTTGTGTTGGCGATATTTTATTTAAAGTTTTTCATACTCCGGGACATACAGTCGGCGGTGTTTGTTACTTAACGGGTAATAATCTGTTTTCGGGGGATACCCTGTTTTTTGGAAGTATTGGCAGAACTGATTTTCCGGGCGGTGATTTTTTCGTTTTAAAAAATTCTGTTCAAAGGCTTTATACTCTTGAAGATGATATTCAGGTTTATTCAGGTCACGGACCTAAGACAACCATAGGGTATGAAAAAAATAACAATCCTTTTATAAGAGGTTAAAATGCAACTCTGTTTAATTAATAATACCTTTAGATATGAAATTGAAAAATTAATACGAATCTTTTTACCTTTCGAAAAAATTGAGTTTTCAGAAGAAAAAATCATTACCGATAGATGCACCGTTGCTGAAATATGCAATAATACCGCTAAAGCAACCTTGTATTTTTGCGGAAAAGAATACGAAAACCAAAGGCAGATAGAAAATATTAACGGTAATGCCGAAAAAGATGCAGAATTATTTTTGGCATTAGCAGTTTATGACTGCTTTGTTAAGGCAACTGGTTATACACCCGATTGGGGTATTTTAACAGGTATTCGTCCTGCAAAGTTGCTTTCGCGTCTAAAAAAAACAATGGGTAGTAGTGAAGCCGAGGAATATTTTAAAAACTATTTGATGGTTAGTGATAAAAAACTGCTATTAACCCTTGATGCGCTTAAAGGTGAGGGTGAAATCACTTCATATTCAAAACCTGATTCCTTTAGTCTTTATATTTCAATACCGTTTTGCCCATCAAGATGTTCCTATTGCTCGTTTGTATCCCATTCGGTAGAAAATGCCGAAAAACTTATACCGCAATATGTTGAATATTTGTGTAAGGAATTGGTTATTACCGCAAAAATAGCAAAGCAAAATAATTTACGGCTTGAAACGGTGTATATTGGCGGCGGAACACCTACAACACTCTCACCCGAACAGTTAAAAACCGTTTTACAAACCGTTAATGATAATTTTGATGTATCTTTTTTGCGTGAATATACTGTAGAAGCGGGCAGACCCGATACCGTAACCAAAGAAAAGTTAGAAGTAATAAAAAGTTTTGGTGTTACAAGAATTAGTATTAACCCCCAAACTATGAATGACGGTGTTCTTAAAGCCATTGGCAGAAGACATACCGTAAAACAAACGGTTGATGCATTCAATTTGGCAAGAGAATGCGGTTTTTCTAATATTAATATGGATTTGATTGCGGGACTTCCTACCGATACATACCAAAGTTTTATAAATACTGTAAATTCGGTAATAGCCTTAAATCCCGAAAGTGTTACGGTACACTCTCTTTCAATGAAACGTTCTTCAAGTATGACTAAAGCCAACCAAGTTCCCGAACTTGAAGTCGGTAAAACAGCATCACTTATGGTGGATTTTGCATATAATACATTGTCGGATAATGGTATTTTTCCGTATTATATGTACCGCCAAAGCAAAACGGTTGGAAATCTTGAAAATGTTGGATATTCCAAAAAGGGTTATGAGTCACTTTATAATGTTTACATTATGGACGAAACCCACACAATTCTTGCTTGCGGAGCTTCTGCAGTTACAAAACTGCGTGAACCGGGTGGAAATTATATTGAAAGAATTTTCAATTACAAATATCCTTATGAGTATATCAATCAGTTTGATGAAATTATAATTCGCAAACAGGGGATTGAGGAATTTTATACAAAGTATCCGCTCTAATTTAATTTAACTTGAAAATTATCGTCTGATATGATAAAATTAAGAAAACATTAAGGAGGTATTTTAATGGATTTTTTAGATAATGCAATTGATAAAGCAAAAGAGGCTTTTGATATCGCCTATAAAAAAACAAATCAGGTTGTAAATACCGGAAAACAGAAATTTGATATCGCATCTTTGCAAAATAAACGCTCAAAGGATTTTGAAGCTTTGGGTGAAATTTATTACGAATTAATAAAAAACACCGAAATTGAGGACCAAGATACCAAAATTTTAGTAGAAGCAATTAATGATAAAAATGCAAAAATTGCAGAACTTAAAGAAGAAGTAAATACGGCAAAATGTAAACGCACTTGCCCTGTTTGTGCTGCGGCTATCAGCGAAACCGCGGTATATTGTTCTGCTTGCGGTGCAAAATTAGAAATTGAAGAATAATGGCTGTTTATCAGCCATTTTTTCTTTTAATGTTATAATTGAGGTTTTTTATGAAAGAATTAAAAATAGGCATAATTGTTGCCGATGTTGATGAATATTTACCATTTGCTCAAACAATCGAAAAAGGGGAGTTTGAAACCTATTCTTTTTTAGGAAGAACAGGTCACAAATTCAGTATAAAAACAAATAACGGTATTGCAAATGTGATTTCATTGCTTTGCGGAATAGGTAAGGTAAATGCCACCGCCGCCGCAATGCATTTAGTGGATATTGGCTGTGAAATTATCTTGAATTACGGTCTTTCGGGCGGTATTTCGGGAATTGGCAGAGGTGAAATTTGTGTACCGGACAAGTTTTTGGAACACGATTTTGATTTAAGCGGAATAGGATATAAACTTTGCGAAAAGCCGTTACAAAAGTATATTTATGAAGCGGACAAGTCCTTAATAAAAGCCGCTTACAAAATTATTCCAAATTTAAAACAGGGTACTGCGGTTTCGGGTGACCATTTTATTTGTGACAATGCTGTGCGTGACAGTTTGAAGAATAATTTCGGTGCAATGTCCTGTGATATGGAAACCGCCGCAATTGCTTATGTTTGCGAATTTTCTAATGTTGCGTTTTTGGCTTTAAGGCGCATTTCTGACGATGCAGGAGCCGATGCAACCGATTCTTACAGAGAAATGAACACTTCGGGTGAAACTCTTCTTTCAGATTATATTATTGAAATTATTAAGGAATATATATGAAAACTTTTAAAAGAGCGCATCAAAACGCCCAGCAAAGCGCCATAATTTTAATGCTTTCAACCATTGCGGTAAAAATTATCGGTGCCGGTTTTAAAATTCCGCTTTCAACAAAGGTGTTTTTAGGCGATTTAGGTTACGGTTATTTTTCTGTAGCGTATGACCTTTTTATGCCGTTTTACACCTTGGCAATTTCGGGACTTCCCGCCGCGCTTTCTCACATTATTGCTGAATTTGCCGCCCAAAAACGCTTTAGGGATATTAAAAATACCTTTTCTTTAACAAGAAGACTTTTTGTACTGTTCGGTATTTTGTTTTCGGTTGTGATTTCGCTTTTAGCAGTACCATTTGTCTATTTAACCGATACTTCGGGAAACACGCTTTACAGCGTTTATGCGGTTATTCCTTCAATATTTTTGTGCTTTATGATTTCGGTTTACCGCGGACTATATGAGGGACTGCGAAATATGAATCCTACCGCTGTTTCAAAGATTATTGAAGCATTTGGCAAATTGATTTTAGGTTTAGGTTTTGCCTTTGTTGTAATAAAACTTACCGAAAATCCCGCTTTGGCGGCAGGTGCTGCAATGCTTGGTATTACTATCGGAACACTTGTTTCAACTATATACCTTCACATTAATTACAAACTAAGCGGAGACTTAATTACAAAAGAGGAATTCGAACAAAGTCCGCCTGTGCTTGCAGATAAAAAGACAATAAAAATAATTTTGTCTTTAGCAATCCCTATGGCATTTTCAAGCCTTATTTCAAGTGCGGTTTCGGTTATTGATGCGCTTACTGTAAGAACACTGATTGAAAAAGAAGTGCCTGTTTTAATGGCAACTTACTCAAAGGCGATTGAATCCTACAATTCTTATTACAAAGTCGCCCTACAAGCATCTGATTTACCGACTTTTCTTTACGGTCTCAGAAGCAAAGCTTTTACATTGTTTAACTTAGTACCCACCATCACTATGTCGTTAGGTGTCGGTGCTTTACCCGTACTTTCGGAATGTTGGGCAAAAAAGGATACTAAAGGTGTAAAAACAAATCTTAATTTAATTATTAAAATGGTTTCTCTTGTGGTTTTACCGGCAGGGATAGCCTTTATTGCGGTTGCAAAACCGATTATGACTTTGCTTTATTCAAGTTACGGTTCGGTTACAATTGGCGGAAATTTGTTAACAATATTCGGTTTTACCGCAATTTTTGCAGGTTTCGCCATTCCGCTGACAAGTGTACTTCAGTCACTTGATCACCAGTTTATTGCGCTTGGTAATATTTTGGTAGGCACAGCTTTAAAGATATTACTTAATTTTTTATTGGTAAGTAATCCTGATATCAATATATACGGTGCCGCAATAAGCACTGCCGTTTGTTATTTATATATTTTTGTTGCTCATACCTATAAAATTTTAAAAATCACAGGCGGTATTGATGATATTAAAAATGTTTTTTTAAAACCGCTTTTTGCTGCAGTATGTTCTGCCGCTACGGCATATTTAATTTGCTTGATTTCAAATTCCAAAACCGCTATAATTTGCGGTATTTTTGTGGCTGTTTTGGTTTATATTGTGGTTATAATGGTTGCAAAAACACTAACTAAAGAGGAAATATTAGATTTACCAAAAGGTGAAAAACTGTATTTATTAGCAAAAAAATTAAAATTGTTGGATTAAATTTGTAAGATGTATACAAATATTTAATTGGTTTTTATACCTTTTTAATGAAAATCATAATTATCTATTGATTTTTATGCCGAAATATGATAAAAGTATATTGTACGAAGTATTGTGTACGGAAGAATCACAACGATGTAAATCGTTAAAAAAATTATTGGAGGTTCTAAAATGAACAAGACAGAATTAGTTGCATCAATGGCTGAAAAAGCCGGCATTTCTAAGAAGGATGCTGAAAAAGCACTCGCTGCTTTTGTTGACAGTGTATCTGCTGAATTAAAGAAAGGCGGAAAAGTTCAACTTATCGGTTTCGGTACTTTTGAAGTTCGCGCACGTGCTGCAAGAACAGGTATCAATCCTCAAACAAAGCAAACAATTAAAATTGCTGCTTCTAAAAACCCTGTATTCAAAGCAGGCGCTGCTTTAAAAGCTGCTATTAAATAATTAAATTTAAACAAAAGCCGTCCGTTTTGGGCGGCTTAAAATTTGGTATTATGAGATTAGATAAATATTTAAAAGTTTCACGAATAATTAAAAGACGTACCGTTGCAAACGAAGCTTGTGACGCAGGCAGAGTTTTAGCAAACGGTAAGGTTGCACGCGCTTCCTATGATGTAAAGGTGGGGGATATTATTGAAATATCCTTCGGTACAAGGAATGTAAAGGTTGAAGTAACCCTTGTTGCCGAAACCGTAAAAAAAGACGATGCAACCTCAATGTATCGCATAGTGGAATAAAGTTTACACCTCTTAAATATATTTTTAAGGGGTGTTTAATTTTGCAGGAAAATGTTATTAACAACAGTAATATAATTATAGAGCAAAGAAAGAAACTTACAATAACAGGTGTTAAAGATTGCCTTAGCTTTGACGAGGAAACCATAATTTTAAACACTGCTTTAGGAAAACTTGTAATTAAAGGCTTGGCGCTTCATATCCTTAATTTTGATACTTCAAGTGGTGACTTTACAGCAGAAGGAAAAATTAATGCAGTGGTTTATACTGCTCAAGAAACAAAGGGCGGTTTTTTTAACCGTATTTTCAGGTAGTTATGTGGGAAATCAGTAATGTAGCACAAATATCTGCTTTTTTGTATTCGCTGTGTTTAGGGGCAATATTCTGTGTTTTTTATGATGTTTTCAGGTCACTTCGCTTGGCGGTAAGGTTTAGTGACACGGTAATTTTCTTTCAGGATATTTTTTATTTTTTAATAATTTCATTGGTCACATTCATTTTTTTACTTAGTAAAACCAACGGCGAAATACGTGGGTTTGTAATTTTTGGAATCCTTATTGGTTTTTTGGTTTGCAATATAACAATTTCTAAATTCTTGTTAAAGTTTTTAAGTAAAATTATCAAATATTTAGTTTTGGCTTTTAGAAAATTGAACACAGTTTTAAATAACGGTGTTTGTAAAGCGGATGTGTTTCTTTCTAAAATTTTTAAAAATATAACAAATACTTTTAAAAAAGGCTTGAAAAAGGTAAAAGGTTTGTTGTATACTAAGAAATAATCAGTGGCTTTAATTTTGAGTTGGAGTTTGGAATTATGAAACGCAAAACAAAAAGGAAAAGAAGTTTTTTACTTAAAATTTTAATTTTAGGTGTTTGTGTTTATATGATAGCTACTCTTGCTAATCTTTGGACTACACTTAATGAAAGTAAAAGCCGCCTTAATTCTTTGAAAGAGGAATATAAGACTACTCAAAACGATATTGAAGAATTAAAGGCAATGCTTAATGATGAGTTAAATACCGAAATCATTGAAAAAGCCGCCCGTGAGCGTTTAGGCTACATTTATTCGGACGAGCAGATATTTATTGATATTTCGGGTAATTAACCCTAAATTTGAGGAGGATTTTCTTAAGAATGCAGCTTAATGTTGGAGAAATTGTTGAAGGCAAAATTACCGGTATTACCAATTTTGGACTTTTTGTTGATTTAGGTGAAGGTAAATCGGGTATGGTACATATTTCTGAGGTTGCCCGTAATTACGTTAGCGATATTAACGAACTGTTTAAGGTTAATGATGTTGTTAAAGCAAAAGTTCTTACAGTCGGTGAAGACGGTAAAGTAAGCCTTAGTATAAAACGCGCTTTGGAACCCGAAAAGTCTACACAAAAAAATGTGCGTAAGGAACGCCGCACCTTTGAAACTTCCAAGCCGGACGGTTCATATACCTGGACACCTAAAAAGAATGAGCCTGCTTCTTTTGAAGAAATGATGAACCGTTTTAAACAAACCAGTGATGAAAAGTTTTCTGATTTAAAACGCAAGAATCCCGAAAGTGGCAGAACAAAACGTCGCGCAATGAAATAATTTTAAGGCGAAACCGTACGGCTTCGCCTTTTTTGAGGTAAAAAATGAGTAAGATTAATTTAGTAGCACCGTGTCTTTTTGGTGTTGAAAGTATTGCGGCGGACGAATTTCGCCGTATGGGTTTTGAAGATATAATAACCGAAAATGGAAGAGTTTTGCTTTCCGGCGAAGAAAATATGTTGGCGCGCGCTAATATTTGCTCTCGCTTTGCAGAGCGCATTTTAATTAATGTCGGTGAATTTTCGGCAGTAACTTTTACCGAACTTTTTGATGGTGTCAAAGCACTCCCTTGGGAAGATTATATCGGTAAAGACGATGCTTTTCCTGTAAACGGCTGGAGTATTAATTCACAGCTTTTCAGCATTCCCGACTGTCAGTCGATTATTAAAAAAGCAATAGTTGAAAGACTAAAACTCAAATATAAAATAAACATTTTTGCCGAAACCGGAAGCGAATATAAAATCCGCTTTTCAATTCACAAAAATGTGGTAACTATGATGATTGATACTTCGGGTGAAGGTTTGCATAAAAGGGGATACCGCCGTAATTCTAACGACGCGCCGCTTAAAGAAACACTGGCAGCGGCTATGTGTGATTTAGCAAGAATTTATCCTGATACTAAAATTTTCGATCCCTTCTGCGGAAGCGGTACAATCTTGATCGAATCGGCTTTAATGGCTACTAAAACTGCACCCGGTCTTAGACGGTATTTTGCGGCAGAACGTTTTGGATTTTTAGACCCACAAATCTGGCGTGATGAACGCACCCGTGCACAAGATTTAATTTTAAAAAACATTGATTTTAAAGCTCAAGGTTTTGATATTGATAAGAACGCTGTTGAATTAACCCTTGCAAATGCTAAAAAAGCAGGTGTTGAAAAGTATGTCAAAGCGGCAATAGGGGATGTTAAAGACTTTACGCCGCCTAATGAACGCTGTATTACAGTAACTAATCCGCCTTATGGCGAACGACTTTTGGATGTTAAAGCGGCAGAAGAACTTTACACCGTTATGGGCGAACGCTTTGTGCAAGGTGGCGGACAGAAATATTATGTCATAAGCCCGCACGATGAGTTTGAACGCTTTTTTGGTAAAAACGCTGACAAACGCCGCAAACTTTACAACGGTATGATTAAATGCCAGTTGTTTATGTATTTTAAGTAATTGACAAATAATATGATTTATCATATAATATTAGTGTAATCTTCAGGGCGAGGTGCAATTCCTCACCGGCGGTAAAGCCCGCGAATCGCTTTTGCGACTGATTTGGTGAAATTCCAAAGCCGACTGTAAAGTCAGGATGAAAGAAGATAGAATATGTTTGTATTCTTATGCCCTTGTTGTATTTTACAGCAAGGGCTTTTTGTTAGGTGGTATTTATGAAAAAAGAAAATTTAAGGGCAATAATTATTAGTGCAATTTTCGGTGGATTGGGTTTTTTTCTAATGCTTTTGGAATTTCCGCTACCTATGATAATTCCTTCTTTTATTAAGGTGGATTTCTCAGAAATTCCTGCAATAATCGCCTCCTTTGCATACGGTCCGTTATACGGTATTTTGGTTTGTTTAATTAAAAACTTACTGCATTTGCTTGTAACAACCTCTGCAGGTGTGGGTGAACTTTCCAATTTCATTTTGGGAGCCGTTTTTGTAGGAATTGCAGGTTTTATTTACAGTAAAAATAAAAACCGTAAAACAGCCCTTATAGGCTCACTTATTGGCGCTTTTGTAATGGCGGTAATAAGCATATTTACCAACTATATAGTAGTGTATCCCGCATTTTCGGTGATTTACGGTTTGCCTATGGATGCCATTTTAGGTATGTATAAAGCAATTTTACCTGCGGCGGACAATTTGTTTAAAGCGCTTGTGATATTTAATTTGCCGTTTAATTTTGTAAAGGGTGTTGTTGATGCAGCGGTTTGCTTTGCGGTTTATAAAAGACTTTCACCGCTTTTAAAAAACAATAAAAACAAAAAACTTGACAAATAGTTATTTTGTGTTACAATATTAGACGAAAACTGAATATATCCTTATCAAGAGTGGTGGAGGGAACCGGCCCGTTGAAGCCCAGCAACCTGTTTTTTCAAGGTGCTAAATCCGGCGGATTAATCCGAAAGATGAGGTCTTTTAAACCGCCTCTTTTTCGGGCGGTTATTTTTATGGAGGAATTTAAAATGTCAAAATTTTTGTTTACATCCGAATCTGTTACCGAAGGCCATCCCGATAAGGTATGCGACCAGATTTCTGATGCGGTTTTGGATGCAATTTATGAACAGGATAATAAAGCCCGTGTCGCTTGCGAAACTTTTTGTACTACAGGTGTTGTAACTGTTATGGGCGAAATTACAACCACCGCTCAGGTAGATATTCCTGCTATTGTCCGTCAGGTTGTGTGTGATATAGGTTATAATAAGCCTTCTGCTTGTTTTGATGGTAATACCTGCGCTGTTATGACTTCACTCGATAAACAGTCACCCGATATTGCTATGGGTGTTGATAAATCGCTTGAACTCAAGGACGGTGAGGATGATGAATATAATCTTCACGGTGCGGGTGACCAAGGTATGATGTTTGGTTACGCTTGTGACGAAACCGAAGAATTAATGCCATTGTCAATTTCTTTGGCTCATAAAATGGCAAAAAGACTGACTGATGTTCGTAAAAGCGGTGAATTATCTTATCTTAATCCTGACGGAAAAACTCAGGTTACAGTTGAATATAATGACGGCGTACCTACAAGGGTTGATGCGGTTGTTGTATCAAGCCAACACACCGAGGATGTTACTTTAGAAACTTTGCGCAAAGATATTCTTGAAAAGGTTATTAAACCGATTATCCCTGCAAGTCTTTTTGATAAGGATACAAAGGTTTATATTAACCCAACAGGTCGCTTTGTTGTTGGCGGACCGCAAGGAGATACAGGGCTTACAGGCAGAAAAATTATTGTTGATACATACGGCGGTATGGCACGCCACGGCGGCGGCGCTTTTTCAGGTAAAGACCCCACAAAAGTTGACAGAAGCGCGGCTTATGCGGCAAGATATGTAGCTAAAAACATTGTTGCGGCAAAGTTAGCAAAGAAATGCGAAATTCAGTTAGCCTATGCAATCGGTGTTGCAAAACCTGTATCTGTAATGGTTGATACTTTCGGTACGGGTGTTGTAAGTGATGAAAAAATTTCCGAAGCAGTATCAAAGGTATTTGACTTAAGACCGTCTGCTATTATTGATAATCTTAACCTTAGAAGACCTATCTACCGTCAGACCGCTGCATACGGTCATATGGGCAGAACTGATATTGATTTGCCTTGGGAAAAAACCGATAAAACAGAAGAATTAAAAAAATGCTTGACAAATGTTTGATTTTGTATATAATGGATATGTAAACGAAGTAGTACGTTAAACGTCCTCACCCCAAGATTTCGTTCTAAAGGGTTAATAAGTATTTCAAACTTTTGTTAGAATTCTTATGCGTGGGCGTATTGCGTCCACGCTTTTGTTTTTAAACTAAATGCCACTTTGGAGGTGCGTCAACATTAGCAGTAAAGAACTAGCAATAAACGAAGGTATTAAATTTAAGGAAGTTCGCGTTATCACAGCTGAAGGTTCACAGTTAGGTATTTTAACTGTTGAAAAAGCTCTTGAAGCAGCCTATGCCGCTGATTTGGACTTAGTCTGCATTTCGCCAAACGCTCAGCCGCCCGTATGTAAAATTATGGATTACGGTAAATACCGTTTCGAACAGGCAAAGCGTGAAAAGGATGCCAAGAAGAACCAAAAAGTTGTTGAAGTGAAAGAAATTCGCTTAGGTCTTAGTATCGATGTTCACGATTTTGAAACCAAAGGTAAACAAGCTATCAAATTTTTGAAAAGCGGTAACAAAGTAAAGGTTTCAATCCGTTTCCGCGGTCGTGAAATGGGTCATCCGGAAATCGGTCTTGAAAATATGAATCGTTTTGCGGAATTCTGTCAGGATTATTGCTCGGTTGAAAAGGCTGCTAAAATGGAAGGACGTAATATGCTTATGTTCCTAGCCCCCAAATCCGGCAAATAATGTAGTTAAAAAATATCAGGGAGGACTTTAAAATGCCTAAAATCAAAACACACAGCGGCGCTAAGAAACGCTTTAAACTCACCAAAACCGGTAAAGTTAAACGTGCTCATGCTTTTAAGTCGCACATTCTCAACAAGAAGACAACCAAACGTAAAAGAAACCTTCGTAAGACAGTTGTTGCTGACGTAACAAATACTGCGAATGTTAAGAAATTAATTCCTTATAAATAAGGATAGACTCATAATTGGAGGTATAAGAAATGGCACGTATTAAAGGTGCGTTAGCTACACGCAAAAGAAGAAATAAAGTTTTAAAACTTGCCAAGGGTTATTTTGGCGCTAAATCTAAACTTTTCAAAACCGCTAAAGAAGCAGTTATGAAATCAGGCAACTATGCCTACATCGGCAGAAGACTTAAGAAACGTGATTTCCGTCGTCTTTGGATTACACGTATCTCTGCTGCTTGCAAGATGAACGGTATGAACTACTCTTCATTCATCAACGGTCTTAATAAAGCAGGTATCGAAATCAACCGCAAAATGTTGGCTGACCTTGCAGTTAACGATGCAAAAGGTTTTGAAACACTTGTTAAGGCTGCTAAAAAAGCACTTGATAAATAATAATTTTCGCCCGAGTTTTTAATGCTCTCGGGCGACTTTTTCATTTTTATATGTTGCAAAAATTACACATTAGGTGGTGTAAAATTGGAAAATATAAAGTCTGTTACCAGTAAGGACAATTCACTTATCAAACTTGTTTGCAGTTTGCAAAGCTCTTCAAAAACGCGTAAAGAAAGCGGTCTTTTTGTGCTTGAAGGCAAAAGAATTTGTGATGACGCTTATGTTTGTGGAATCAGGTTCGATAAGTTAATTGTAAGCAATACAGCGATTGAAAAATACAACGAAAGTATTAAAGAGTTTTCTAAAAGAGCCGAAGAAATTTTTCAAATTCCTGATAGTTTGTTTAAGAAAATCAGCGATACAACTTCGCCACAGGGCATAATTGCGTTAGCAAAAATGCCGCAAAAATCAACTGTTATTGACAAAAACGGCAGGTATATCGCATTAGAAAATATTAATGACCCTTCAAATTTAGGTGCGGTTTCACGTACTGCTGAGGCTTTGGGTGTAAGCGGTATAATCTTGTCGGCTGACGGGTGTGACCCATATTCACCAAAATCCCTGCGCGCTTCAATGGGTACACTTTTGCGTATGCCGATTATAATTTTTGACGATTTTGCAAACAGTATAAAACAGTCAGGGCTTAAAAGTTATGCCTGTGTTGTTGAAAAGGATGCAAAACCTATAACTGATATCACTTTTTCTGACGGTTGCGTTTTGATGATTGGAAATGAAGCAAACGGCTTAACAGCTGATGCTAAAAATATTGCAGATTATAATATTACAATACCAATGAGCGGTAAAGCAGAATCACTAAATGCGTCGGTTGCGGCGGCAATTTCAATTTGGGAAATGATGAAATAATGGAATACTTTGTATGGTTGCAGTTATGTTTAGGTGCAGGTAATAAAAGGGTAAAGAGGATTTTAGAAAAGTTCACACCCTATGAAATTTATAATTTAACCGATGAGCAACTTTCTGATATTAAGATTTTCACGGCAAAGGAAAAAGAAAATTTTAAAAGTATTACACTTAAAAACGCGCAGGATATAATTGACAAATGTAAGAAGAATAACATTAAGATAATACCGATTACGAGTGATAGTTATCCGAAACCGTTGTTGGAAATATTTAATCCTCCCTTGCTACTTTATGTAAAAGGGGATTTGCCCAATTTTGAAAATGTACCTACTGTTTGCATTGTAGGTCCCAGAAAGGTGAGCGATTTCGGTAAAAAGTCGGCTTATTCTTTGGGTTACCGACTTGCAAAATCGGGAATGACGGTTGTAAGCGGCGGTGCAGTCGGTGCGGATACTTACGCGCACATCGGCGCATTAAAAGCAAACGGTAAAACTGTGCTTGTAATGGGTTGCGGTTTATCGGTTTCCTATTTGGAAGAAAACCGCGCTTTAAGAGAACATATCAGTAAACACGGATGTTTAATAAGTGAATATCCGCCTGATTTTCAGCCTTCCAAATCAACTTTTCCGATAAGAAACCGCATAATGTCGGGCTTGTCTTTAGGAACTGTTTTAGTAGAAGCAGGTGTTCGCAGCGGTGCGCTTATTACCGCTAATCATGCGCTCGATCAGGACAGAGATGTATTTGTAATTCCTGGTAGACCTGATATGGCGGAATACAAAGGTTCAAATAAATTATTGCGTGACGGCGCAAAACCACTTTTGGACACTTCGGATATTTTTAATGAATATATTCCGCTGTTTCCTGATAAAATTGATGTTGAAAAGGCTTATAAAAAAGAGCCGAAACCCGAAAATAATAAAAATAATAAGAAAATATTGAACGAAACACTTTCAAATCAGGCAAAAATAGTATATAATTGTTTAGATAACCAAAAATTTTATCCTGACGAATTAAACACCGGTCTTGATTCTACCCAGTTGCTTTCGGCTTTGACCGAACTTGAAATGGAATTTATTATAAGAGCATTACCCGGCGGTCAGTATGAAATATGTAAATAACGGAGGTAATTTATGTCCAAGCTTTTAATTGTTGAGTCTCCTTCAAAGATAAAACCAATAAAAAAATACTTAGGTTCAGGTTATGAAGTTATGGCTTCTGTCGGTCATATCCGCGACTTGCCCAAATCAAAACTTGGTGTTGATTTGAAAAATAATTTTGAACCGCAGTATATTAATATGGCTGATAAAAAAGATTTAATTAAATCTTTAAAACAAGCCGCAAGTGAAGCTGACCAAGTATATCTTGCAACCGACCCTGATAGAGAGGGTGAGGCAATTTCATGGCATTTAGCGCAGATATTGGCTCTTGATATGAATGATACAAACCGCGTAACTTTTAATGAAATTACAAAATCTGCCGTTCAAGCAGGTATTAAAGTTCCGCGTAAAATTAATATGGATTTAGTTGATGCACAACAAGCAAGACGTGTGCTTGACAGAATTGTTGGTTATCAGTTAAGTCCTTTCCTTTGGAAAAAGGTTAAAAGCGGACTCTCTGCAGGACGTGTTCAAACCGTTGCTTTAAGACTTATTGTTGAAAGAGAACGCGAAATTGAAAAATTTGAAAGTCAGGAATTTTGGTCTGTAGACGCTAAATTTGCCGTTGGCAGAAAAACTTTTTCCGCGCATCTTTATGGCGATAAAAACGGTAAGATTGACTTAATACCCGATGAAAAATCGGCTAATGATATATTATCTAATCTTGAAAACGCTGAGTATACAGTAAGCGAGGTTAAAAAAGGTAAGCGCAACCGTCAACCCGCACCGCCTTTTATTACTTCAACTCTCCAACAGGAAGCATCCCGTAAACTTGGCTTTACAGGTCAGCGTACAATGAGAATTGCGCAGCAGTTATACGAAGGTATTGACATTAAGGGGATTGGCACAACCGGTCTTATCACCTATATGCGTACCGACTCACTCAGAATTGCAGAAGAAGCAAGAACCGCCGCTGAAAAATATATAACAAGTAATTACGGCTCTAAATATTTGCCGTCTTCACCTCGTTATTTCAAATCTAAAAACGGCTCTCAAGACGCACACGAAGCCATAAGACCAACTGTAATTGAATTTACACCCGAAAGTATTAAAGATTCACTTACAACCGAACAATATAAACTATATAAACTTATTTGGGAACGCTTTATAGCGTCTTTAATGTCTGCTTGTGTTCAGGATACTGTTAATGTTGATATAACCGCTAATGATTATTTATTCAAAGCAAGCGGTTATTCGGTTAAGTTTGACGGTTTTACCGTGCTTTATGTTGAGGGTAAAGATGAAGAAGAGGATAAGGAAAGCACATTACCCGAAATGGTAAAGGGCGATGTTCTCAAACTTCGCGACCTTACACCTAACCAACACTTTACTCAGCCGCCCGCACGTTATGTTGAGGCTACATTGATTAAAGCATTGGACGAAAACGGCATAGGAAGACCTTCTACCTATGCGCCGATTCTTTCAAACATTATGAACAGAGATTATATCGAGCGTGAGAAGAAGACTTTAAAGCCTACTGAACTCGGTAAAGTTATTTCTGATTTAATGGTTGAATACTTCAATAAAATATTCGATGTTAAGTTTACCGCCGGCTTGGAAGTAAAACTTGATAAAATCGGTGTAGGTGACCTTAATTGGACCGAAACTATAAAAGATTTTTATAAAGATTTTGATGCCCTTTACAAGAAGGCGGAAAATTCACTTGACGGTAAAAAGGTAAAAGTACCCGCTATTGAAACCGATGTTTTGTGCGAAAAGTGCGGCAGAAAAATGGTTATTAAATCAAGCAGATTCGGTAAATTCTTGGCATGCCCAGGATATCCCGAATGTAAAAATACAAAACCCGTACCCGAGGATGAAGTAACTCAACCTTGTCCCAAATGCGGCGCAAAACTTATTAAACGTATTTCCAAAAAGGGTAAAAAGTTCTACGGTTGTTCTAATTATCCTAATTGTGATTTTGCGTCCCCAGGAATTCCCACAGGTGAAAAATGCACCGAATGTGGAGGATATATTATCAACGGAATTCGCGGTAGAAAATACTGTATGAATTCTGATTGTCCTTCAAGACAAAAAGCAAAGGAAAAGAAGAATGGATAAAATCACCGTTATCGGTGCAGGTCTTGCCGGATGTGAGGCGGCTATGCAAATTGCAAATGCAGGTATTTATGTGGATTTGATTGAAATGAAACCGCAAAAGAAATCTCCTGCACATAAAAGTGATAATTTTGCAGAACTTGTTTGTTCAAATTCTTTAAAAGCTGCAAGAATAGATTCTGCTGCCGGACTTTTAAAGGAAGAAATGCGAAACTTTTCAAGCATTTGTCTTGAATCTGCGGATAAATGTTCGGTTGCGGCAGGCGGTGCTTTAGCGGTTGACCGTGATGTATTTTCGAATTATATCACCGAAAAAATCAAATCGCACCCAAATATTAATGTTATTAATGATGTTGTCACTGAAATACCGAAAGATACGATTGCGGTTGTCGCTACGGGTCCTTTGACCGACGGCGAATTAGCAGAAAATATTGCAAATCTTACAGGCAGTGAAAACTTGTCATTTTACGATGCGGCGGCTCCCATTGTAACGCGTGACAGTATTGATTTTTCAAAGGCGTTTTTTGCCTCGCGTTACGGTAAAGGAACAGACGATTATATAAACTGTCCTATGGACAAAGAAGAATATACTGCATTTTATAACGAACTTATAAATGCCGAATCGGCAGTTCTTTCGGAATTTGATAAACCTGTTAAGGTTTACGAAGGTTGTATGCCTGTTGAAATCCTCGCACATCGCGGTGAAGATTCAATCCGTTTCGGTCCTTTAAAACCAGTTGGACTTAGAGATCCGCGAACCGACTGCAGACCGTGGGCAGTTGTACAACTTCGCCGTGAAAATGCGGAAGGCACACTCTTTAATCTGGTAGGCTTTCAAACAAATTTAAAGTTCCCTGAACAAAAAAGGGTGTTTTCTTTAATACCGGGACTCGAAAATGCAGAATTTATGCGTTACGGTGTTATGCACAGAAATTCCTTTATAAATTCACCGAAACTTCTTAATGCTGATTTATCATTAAAGCAAAACGAAAATATTTTCTTTGCAGGTCAACTTTCAGGAGTGGAAGGGTATATGGAATCGGCAGCAAGCGGTATTGTTGCAGGTATAAATGCCGTTCGAAGACTAAAAATGCAAGAACCTCTTATTTTGCCTAAATTTACAATGATTGGCGCTTTGCTTGGATATATAACAGACGAAACGGTGACCGATTTTCAGCCTATGGGCGCAAATTTCGGTATATTACCGCCGCTTGACCAACATATTAGAGATAAAAGAGAACGCTATTCGGCTTTGGCGCAGCGTTCGGTTGAATATATGTCACATATAAAGGAGAATTAAAATGCGCGTTGTAGTTGATGCTTACGGCGGCGATAACGCACCTTTGGAAATTGTCAAGGGCGCTTCGCTGGCTTCAAATGAATTAAATGTTGATATTACCCTTGTTGGTAATCAAAAAGAGATTGAAGAAATAATCAAAAAAGAAAATTTAACATTTAAGGGTGAACTTATATTTGTTGATACCGACGATGTTATTGATATGCACGATGACCCTACAACTCTTTTAAAAGCACATTCCAATTCTTCTATGGCATTAGCATTTAAGGAATTGGCAGAAGACAGGGCAGATGCGTTTGTATCCGCAGGTTCTACAGGTGCTGTTGTTGTAGGCGGTACACTTATTGTAAAGCGTATTAAAGGCATTAAAAGACCAGCGCTCGCTGGTATGATACCTTCGCCGAACGGTCACTATATGTTGCTTGATATGGGTGCTAATGCTGAATGTCGCCCCGAAATGCTTTGTCAGTTTGGTATAATGGCAAGCGCATATTTAAAGGGTGTAGAGGGCAAAGAAAATCCTACAATAGCGCTTTTGAATATCGGCACTGAAGACAGTAAGGGTGGAGAACTTCAAAAAGAAAGTTATAAATTGTTACAAAATGCACCTATCAACTTTATCGGTAATGTTGAATCACGCGAAATGCCTAAGGGTGTTTGTGATGCCGTTATTACTGATGGCTTTACAGGAAATATAGCACTTAAACTTATTGAAGGCACCGCAAGTACATTTTTTAAATTAGTTAAAAATGCTTTATATAAAAGCCTTAAAAATAAACTCGCCGCTTTGGTAATTAAAAAGGACTTATATTCGCTTAAGAGTATGATGGACAGTACCGAAGTTGGCGGAGCACCACTTTTAGGTGTCAAAAAACCTGTTATTAAGGCACACGGAAATTCAAATGCAAAGGCATTCAAAAATGCAATCAGACAAGCCGTCCAATTCACACAAAACGGTGTAATTGAAAATATTACGCAAATATTAGAACAAATGAAGGATTAAATTATAATGGAAGTTTTAGAGCAAAAACTAAATTACAAATTTAATAACATTAAATTACTCGAAAACGCTTTGACACACTCTTCATATGCCAACGAAGTTAGAAACGGTATTACCTCTAACGAACGTTTGGAATTTTTGGGTGACTCGGTGCTTTCGATAATTGTTGCTGATTATTTGTTTTTGCACTATAAAAACATTCCCGAGGGTGATTTAACCAAATTGCGCGCTTCCCTTGTTTGTGAAAAATCTCTTTGCGGTTTTTCAAGACAGTTGGAACTTGGCAAGTTTTTGCGTTTAGGTAAAGGTGAAGACAAGGGCGGCGGAAGAGAGCGCGATTCAATTTTAGCAGATGCTTTTGAAGCAGTACTTGCCGCAATTTATCTTGACGGCGGTATGGACGCTGCTACAAAACACGTTTTACGCTTTGTAGTACCCGAACTTGAGGACAGAAACCAACACGTATTTAAAGACTATAAAACCGCTTTGCAGGAAATTATACAACGCAATCCCGAAGAAAGCGTAACCTATATTTTAAAAAGTGAAAGCGGACCTGACCATGATAAAGTATTTGAGGTTGAAGTTCACTTAAATTCTAACGTTATAGGCAGTGGTAAGGGTAAAAATAAAAAGCAAGCCGAACAAATGGCTGCAAAACAAGCATTACAACTTATGGGAGCCGAAATATGAGTAAAATTCATTCCAATATATCGGTTTTTGTGCCTCATATCGGTTGCCCTAATAAGTGCAGTTTTTGTAATCAACGCTATATTACAGGTACTTTTAAAGCGCCAAATGCTAAGGATGTTGAACAGGCTGTTATAACGGCGGTTAATTCTAAAAAGTATGACCCCAAAACAACCGAAATTGCCTTCTTTGGTGGAAGTTTCACGGCAATTAACCGTAATTATATGATATCCTTGCTTGAAGCGGCTTCGAGTTTTGTTAAAATAGGTCTTGCGGCAGGAATCCGTATTTCAACACGGCCTGACGCTATTGATGACGAAATTTTAACGCTTTTAAAGGAATATAACGTTACCGCAATCGAACTCGGTGCACAAAGCCTTAACGACCGAGTTTTAAAGATGAATAACCGCGGTCACACCGCTAAGGATGTTGAAACCGCATCCGCGCTTATAAAAAAGCACGGTTTTGAATTAGGTCTTCAGATTATGACAGGTCTTTATGCTGACGATAATGAGTCGGCAGAGCGTACGGTTAAAAAGGTAATAGAAATTCATCCTGATACAGTGCGCATTTACCCAACAATAGTTTTAAAAGATACCGATTTAGCCGCGCTTTATATTGACGATAAATATAAACCCCAAACTTTAAGCGAAGCGGTAAAACTTGCAAGCAAACTTTATTTAATGCTTTCAAGGGAGGGCATTAGAGTTATAAGACTCGGTCTTCATTCGATTGAAAAGGAAGCATATATTGCAGGACCTTGGCATCCTTCGTTTTCGGAACTTTGCCAATCTCAAATAATGCTTACTAAAGTTTTAACCGGTCTTTTCGATAAAGGAAAATACATAATTTATGTAGGAAAATCGGACGTTTCAAAAATGATAGGTCAAAGAAAGACCAATATTAAGTTTTTAAAAACCCGCGGGTTTGACTGTAAAGTCAAGGTTGACGAAAGTCTTAGCGACTTAAATTTCAGAATAGAAAGGGAAGTGTTATAAATGCTGTTAAGTTCAATAGAAATACAGGGTTTTAAATCATTTGCGGATAAGACAGTTTTAAAATTTGGCAAGGGTATAACTGCAGTTGTCGGCCCTAACGGAAGCGGTAAAAGTAACATTTCCGACGCGGTTCGTTGGGTTTTGGGTGAACAGTCTACAAAAAGCCTCCGCGGACAGTCTATGGAAGATGTAATTTTCGGCGGTACTGAAACCCGCCGTCCGCACGGTTTTTGTGAAGTAACATTGAATATTAACAATACTGACCGTTCACTTAATTTTGATAATGATTTTGTTTCGATTACCCGTAGATACTACCGTTCACACGAAAGTGAATATGCTATAAACAATGTATCTGTTCGTTTGAAAGATATTCACGAACTGTTTATGGATACAGGTCTCGGCCGTGACGGATATTCAATGATCGGTCAGGGTAAAATTGATAATATTATAAGTTCAAAATCGGGTGAACGTCGCGATATTTTTGAAGAGGCGGCAGGTATATCAAAATACCGTTACCGTAAAATTGAAGCCGAAAGAAAACTTGCGGCTGCTGAAGACAACTTGCTTCGTTTACACGATATTGTTGACGAATTGGAATCACGCGTTGGTCCTTTAGAAGAACAAAGCAAAAAAGCGCAAAAGTTTTTAGAACTTGCTGAGCAGAAAAAAGAATTTGAAATCGGTCTTTGGCTTTATACTTTAAACAATTCAAAAGAAGCATTAAGGGCACAGGAAAGTAAAATTGCTGCGGCTCAGCTTTCTTATAAGCAAATTGAGGATGCTTTGGCTGAATTTGACCGCAAAACCGAGCAAAACACCTCGCTTTTTGCCAAACTCACTTCTGATATTGAGGGTGAAAGATTAACAATTTCTTCCCTTAATGAAGAGATTGTTAAGGCGGACGGTGCTATTACTGTTTTGAATAACGATATTCTTCATAACGAGGAATCAATAAACCGTTTAAATGAAGAAAAAAATGCTTTAATTGATTCTGACGGTGCGGCTCAAAACGAAATTTTAGAAAAACGCAAATTGGCAGAAAATAAGAATTTGCAAAAAGAACAATTTGAGAAAAAACTTTATGAATTAGAGCATAAACTTTCCGAACTTTTGGAAAGCGGTGACGCTATTAGCCGTAAAATTGAAAACCAAATCCGCGAACTTAACACCTTGTCTTCAAAATCGTCGGATTTGCGTGTTGTTATGGTTACGGCTGACACTGCCATTGAAGAAATTAATGCCCGTAACGGTAATTCTTCTGAAATCATTACACAGCGCGAAAACGAAATCAAAGCGCTTCAAAATGAATTTAAAGAAAACGATGAATTGCTAAAATCTATTGAAGAAAATATAGACAGTATGAATAATTCCTTAAAGGGTTATGAAATGCGCCTTACTTCACGTGAAGAGGCAGTAGAAAAACTTAAAGGTGAATTTGATACTGTAAACTTGGATATTGAGGCAAAAAACCGCCGCATACAAATACTTAAAGACCTTGAAAATAATATGGAAGGCTTTGCCTATTCTGTAAAATTTGTGATGGAAAAAGCCGAAACAGGTATTTTAAGGGGTATTTGCGGTCCGGTATCAAAACTTATTGAGGTTGAAAGTAAATACAGTGTCGCTATTGAAACTGCGCTTTCTAACGCGATACAAAACATTGTTACCGAAACTGAAAACGATGCAAAACAGGCGATTAACTTCCTTAAAAATAATAAGGGCGGCAGAGCAACATTTTTACCTGTTGCCACAATTAAAGCGCGTGAATTTAAAGAACACGGCTTTGAGGATATGTTAGGGTTTGTAGGTATTGCATCAGACCTTGTTAAGACCGATAAAAAGTACCAAGAGATTATAAAATATCTTTTGGGCGGCGCTGTTGTAGCGGAGGATATTGACTGCGCTACAGCAATTGCCAAAAAATTCGGTTACAGAATAAAGGTTGTAACACTTGACGGTCAGGTTGTAAACCCGGGCGGTTCTTTAACTGGCGGTTCGCTTGTTAGAAATTCGGGTATCTTAAGCCGAGCTAACGATATAAAGAATTTTGAGGCTGAAGTTGAAAAATTAAATCAAAAAGCCAAAGATATCAGCGAAAAACTCCAAGATGCAAATAATTCGCTTGCAGAAGTTTCGGCAGATATTACGGCATTAAAAGCAGAACTTACAACCGCTAATGAGGATAAAATCCGCGCTATTGCAGAACTTAAACGCGTAAGCGATTTAACCGACAACTTAAAAGATGCTTTAAACCAACTTGTAAATGAACAAAAATCTGACAAAGAAAAATGCGAACAGTTAAAAGCATCTTCTCTTAATTCGGCTAAAGAAATTGCGGTTATAGAATCACAAAAAGCCGAAATTCAGGCTAAAATTGACGAAATGACCGGTGGCAGAGATAATCTTAATGCCACACGCGAAGATATAACTTCCGAAATTACCGCCGCTAAACTTTCAATAATTGAAGTTGAAAAGGATATTGAAAGCCTTAATATTACGGCACAAAATCTTGAAACTGCTATTGCTGACCGCGGTGTCAGAGCGCAGTCAATAGATAGTGAAATTGCCGCTTTGCAGTTTAAAAATGAAAACTTAAAAGTGGAAATCGAAAAGATTAATGACGATATTGATGACAGTAAGCTCAAAATTGAAAACGCTCAAAAAAATATTGACGAGTTTATTGAAAAACGTAATCAAACCGAAAAAGCGGGTGTTGAACTTCGCAACAGCGAGCGTGAAAACACCTTGCACCGCGAAAAAATCGGCGGCGAGTTAGCAAGACTTACCGAACGAAAAGAGGTTATGATGCGCGAGTATGACGATGTTATCAGAAGACTTTACGATGAATATGAACTGACTCGCAGTGAGGCAGAACAAATCGGCATTGAGATTGAGAATCCGTCGGTTGCTAAAAAGACTCTTGCCGAAACTAAAAACAAAATCCGTTCACTCGGAAATGTTAATGTTTCGGCTATTGAGGAATATAAAGAAGTAAGCGAAAGATATAATTTCCTTTCGGCACAGATAAATGATGTTGAGGCTTCGCGTGCGCAACTGCATAAACTTATTAACCAGTTAACAAGTCAAATGCAGGAAATTTTTGTTGAAGGCTTTGAAAAGATTAATCAAAACTTTACTAAAACATTTAGCGAACTCTTCGGAGGCGGTACAGCATCGTTATCACTTAGTGACCCCGAAAATATTCTTGAAAGCGGTATTGATATCAACGTTAAACTACCTGGTAAAAATGTACCGAGTTTGGACGGCCTTTCTGGTGGTGAAAAAGCACTTATTGCGCTTTCAATTTACTTTGCGATTATGCGTGTTAATGCTCCGCCATTCTGCTTCTTGGATGAGGTTGACACTGCGCTTGACGATATCAACGTTGACCGTTTTGCAGAGTATATGCGCTCTTCCGGCTTTGCAACACAGTTTATTTGCGTAACCCACAGACGCGGTACAATGGAAGCGGCTGATATGCTTTACGGTGTTACAATGCAGGAAAAGGGTATTACTAAACTTTTGGAACTTAATGTTTCAGAACTTGAAAAGAAATTGCTTGATAATAAGGTGAGTTAATGGGATTTTTCAGCAAAATTAAACAAGGTTTGCAAAAAACAAGGGATTCTATTGCGAACGGTGTAAACAGTGTTATCAATTCTTTTACAAAAATTGATGAAGAACTTTTTGAAGAACTTGAAGAAATGCTGATAATGTCGGATATAGGTGTTGCCACGGCAACCCAAATTTGCGATATTTTGCGCAAAAAAATTAGGGAACAGGGCATTACAGAACCTAGCGAAATTAAAGGTTTAATGAAAGAAATCATTATTCAAATGTTAGGGGAAGATGAAGGACTTAATCTTAATACCAAACCTTCTGTAATTCTTGTTATCGGTGTAAATGGTGTTGGTAAAACCACCACAATCGGTAAACTTTCTGCACAGTTAAAGGCAGAGGGTAAAAAGGTTGTTTTAGGCGCGGCTGATACTTTCCGTGCCGCTGCTATTGACCAACTTGATATCTGGGCGCAGCGCGCGGGTGTTACAATGCTTAAAAGTGTTGAGGGTACTGACCCTGCATCTGTTGTGTTTGATACAATTGCCTCTGCAAAATCAAAAGGCGCCGATGTAATTATTTGCGATACCGCAGGCAGACTTCATAACAAGAAAAATCTTATGGACGAACTTGCAAAAATTTACCGTATAATCGGTAGGGAATTGCCGGATGCTTCGCTTGAAACCTTGTTGGTGCTTGATGCTACTACAGGGCAGAATGCTGTTAATCAGGCGAGCCAGTTTAAAACTGCTTGTGATATTACGGGTATAGTTCTTACTAAACTTGACGGTACTGCAAAAGGCGGTATTGTAATCCCTATAAGAAACGAACTTGCAATTCCTGTAAAATTTGTCGGTGTTGGCGAGGGGATTGACGATTTGCAACCCTTTAACACAACTGATTTTGTAAACGGAATTTTTGACAGTGAGGATTTTTAATGAAAATATTTATTGCAACCAAAAATCAAAAAAAACTTAAAGAATTAAAGCGGATTTTAATTCCAATGGGTTTTGAGGTTTTGTGTGAGGCTGATTTGGACAAACCGTTTTTAGATGCAGTTGAAGACGGTACTACCTTTGAAGAAAATGCAATTATAAAGGCGAAATCAGGCCTTAAACAAACAGGGTATATATCAGTTGCGGATGATTCGGGAATTTGTGTTGATTATCTTAACGGTAAACCTGGTGTATATTCTGCAAGATATTCGGGTGAGCACGGCAATGACGAAATGAATAACGATAAGTTATTGTCAGAACTTTCGGGTGTCGAAATGGAAAAACGCACCGCATATTATGTTGCGGCAATTGCCTGTGTTTTCCCTGACGGACGGCAGTTTACCGTAAGAGGCGAATGTCACGGTCACATTGCTTTTGAAAGGCAAGAGGGCAACGGTGGTTTCGGCTATGATCCGCTTTTTATAAGCGAAAACGGTCCGTTCAGTCAACTGACTGATGAGCAGAAAGATGCAATAAGCCACAGAGGTAAGGCTTTAAGAATTTTTGAAAAAGAACTTAAAAAATATATCGAGGTATAATAATGTTAAATAGTAGACAGCGTGCACAACTTCGCGGTATGGCAAACGATATGGAAACAATATTACAGGTTGGCAAACTTGGTTTAAGTGATAACACAGTTAAACAGGTTAACGATGCTTTAGAAGCAAGAGAACTTATAAAACTTCGCGTTTTGGAAACCTGCCCCTTAACTTCAAGACAAGCGGCAGATGAATTAGCAAAAGAAACTAACTGCGATGTTGTACAGGTTATCGGCTCAAGATTTATTCTTTATCGTGAAAGTAAAGATAATAAAACAATTAAATTGGTGAAGTAATATGGGTTTAACCGCAATTTTCGGCGGAACATTTAATCCTTTTCACATCGGTCACTTTGAAATGCTAAAAGCTTTACAGAATGACAATAATATTGACGAAATCTGGATTATGCCCGATAAAATTCCGCCACACAAAGAATGCGATTTTTTAGCAAGCGACCAAGACCGCATAGAAATGTGCCGTATTGTAGCAGACGATTTTAATAAAACTAAACTTTGCCTTGTAGAGTTTGAAAGAGAAGGTAAAAGTTATACCTATGATACTGTGGTATTTTTAAAAGAAAAATATCCGCAAAAAGATTTTGTATTTGTCTGCGGCGGCGATATGCTTGTTTACTTTGATAAATGGTACCGTTATGAAGAACTTATGAAGTTGATACCTTTTATCGTTTTTAAACGAACCGATACCGACCAAAATGAATTTTCACTTTGTGTTGATAAATTTTCGAAAATGGGTATGGATATTACGGTTAAGCTTGAAATTATTCCAAATGTTTCTTCAACCGAATTTAGAAAAAACAATTTAAAAGAGCTTTTACCCGAAAAGGTTTTTGATTACATTCGTGAAAGGGGAATTTACGGTGTATAGTGAATATAAAGCCATCTTAAAAGACCGACTTAATGAAAAAAGGTATTATCATTCCCTTTGCGTTGCTGACGAAGCGGTACGACTTTGCCGAAAATACGGCGGTAATGCTGACCGAGCATACCTAGCGGGTTTGCTTCACGATATCACAAAAAATGCAAGTGAAGAAGAACACTTGAAAATCTTCTCACGCTTTGGTATAATTTTAACCGATATTGAAAAAAATGCTCAAAAACTTTGGCACGCAATGTCGGGTGCGGCTTTTGTTGAGCATATCTTAAATATTAAAGATACTGAAATTATTGATGCGATAAGGTATCATACTACCGCTAAAGCAGATATGTCGCTTTTAGCTAAAATCCTTTATCTTGCCGATTTTACATCAATTGACAGGGATTACCCTGATGTTTCGGTAATCAGGGATTTGGTGGACAAGTCTTTAGAAGAAGCATTTATTTATGCTTTACAGTATTCAATCTGCGATTTGGTTAAAAATAAAAAGGCAGTTCATACTGATACAATTAATGCTTTTAATATGGCAGTTAAATCTTTGGGAGGAAAATAATTTGCAATCTTTTGAAATTTTAAAAATTGCCGCTAATGCAATTAACGAAAAAAAGGCAAAGGAAATGAATGCAATTAAGGTAAGTGACCTTACCGTTTTGTGTGAATATTTTTTAATTTGTACCGCAACTTCATCAACTCATGTAAGAGCGCTTGCTGATGAAGTTGAAGATAAATTGGAACAAGCAGGTCTTCGTCCGCATCATATTGAGGGCAGAGCGACAGGCTGGATTGTTTTGGATTACGGCTCGGTAATAGTTCATATTTTCGGCCGTAACGAGCGCGAATTTTACGGACTTGATAAAATGTGGGGCGACGCTGAACTCGTTGACCTTGAAAAAATCCTTGATGAAAGTATGGGAGACTGATTATGAGAAATTACGATTACGCACAAATTGAAAAGAAATGGCAGGATATATGGGATGAAAACCATACTTTCGAAGCCAAAAATGATTATACTTTACCGAAATTTTACGGTCTTGTAGAATTTCCGTATCCGTCGGCACAAGGGCTTCACGTAGGTCATCCCCGCTCATACACCGCTATTGACATCGTTGCCCGTAAAAAGCGTTTGCAGGGATTTAATGTACTTTATCCTATGGGTTGGGACGCTTTCGGTCTTCCTACCGAAAACTTTGCAATCAAAAATCACATTCATCCCGCGGTTGTTACCGAAAGTAATGTTGCAAACTTTAAAAAGCAGTTGAAATCACTTGGTTTCTCTTTTGACTGGAGCCGTGAAATTAACACAACCGACCCCTCTTACTATAAGTGGACACAGTGGATATTCCTTCAATTGTTTAAACAAGGTTTGGCTTATAAAAAGGAAATGTCGGTTAACTGGTGTACTTCCTGTAAGTGCGTTCTTGCAAATGAAGAAGTTGTAAACGGTGTTTGTGAACGTTGCGGAAGCGAAGTTGTTCAAAAAGAAAAAAGCCAATGGATGCTTAAAATTACCGAATATGCTGAAAAACTTTTGGATGGTCTTAATGACGTTAACTTTATTGAACGTGTTAAAACCCAACAACGCAACTGGATTGGCCGTTCTTACGGAACACAGGTAACTTTCGGAACTACTATAGGCGATACTTTCGAAATTTTTACCACCCGCGCTGACACACTTTTTGGCGCTACTTATATGGTAATGTCTCCCGAACACCCCTTGATCGCAAAATGGGAAGATAATATTACTAATCTTGACGCGGTTAAAGAATATCAGGTATTGGCATCTAAAAAGTCTGACTTTGAAAGAACAGAACTTGCTAAGGATAAAACAGGCGTTAAGTTAGAGGGTGTTATGGCAATTAACCCCGTTAACGGAAAAGAAATCCCTATTTTTATTTCCGACTATGTACTTATTTCTTACGGCACTGGTGCTATTATGGCAGTTCCTGCACACGACACACGCGACTGGGAATTCGCAAAGAAATTTGATTTGCCGATTATTGAGGTTGTTGCAGGCGGCGAGGATGTACAAAAAGAAGCCTTTACAGACTGTGCAACAGGTGTGCTTGTAAATTCCGATTTCCTTAACGGTTTATCGGTTGAAGATGCTAAAAAGAAAATTCAGGAATGGCTAACCGAAAAGGGAATAGGTAGCGTTAAAACTAACTATAAACTTCGTGACTGGGTATTCTCCCGTCAAAGATATTGGGGTGAACCTATCCCGATTGTTCACTGTGAAAAGTGCGGTTATGTACCGTTACCCGAAAGCGAACTTCCTTTGGTACTTCCTAATGTTGAGTCTTACGAACCTACCGATAACGGTGAATCACCATTGGCTAAAATGACCGAATGGGTGAATACTACTTGTCCGCATTGCGGCGCGCCCGCAAAGCGCGAAACCGATACAATGCCTCAATGGGCAGGTTCTTCGTGGTATTTCTTGCGCTATTGCGACCCGCATAATGATAAAGAATTTGCTTCTAAGGAAGCACTCGAATATTGGTGCCCTGTTGACTGGTACAACGGCGGTATGGAACATACAACACTTCACTTACTTTACAGCCGTTTCTGGCATAAGTTCCTTTATGATATCGGTGCAGTACCCAATGCCGAGCCTTACGCTAAGCGTACAAGTCACGGTATGATTTTGGGTGAAAACGGCGAAAAGATGTCTAAGTCACGCGGTAATGTTGTAAATCCCGATGAGATTATCAACGATTACGGCGCTGATACAATGCGTGTTTACGAAATGTTTATCGGTGACTTTGAAAAGGCAGCACCTTGGAGTCAGTCTTCAATTAAAGGCAGTAAGCGTTTTCTTGATAAAGTTTGGGCGCTTTACGGAATTTTGTGTGATGAAAAGGGAATAAGACCTGAGCTTGAAGCCGAATTCCATCGCACAATCAAAAAGGTTACCGAAGATATTGAAACCTTGAAGATGAATACCGCTATTGCGGCTTTGATGTCACTTATGAATTCTATTTATTCAACAGGTAAAATCACCGCTGATGAATATAAAATTTTCATCACATTACTTAACCCGTTTGCTCCTCACATAACTGAAGAAATTTGGGAAATGTGCGGCTTTGAAGGTATGCTTAATGCTACAAAATGGCCCCTATTCGATGAATCAAAGTGCGTTGATTCTACCGTTGAAATTGTTGTTCAAATTAACGGTAAAATCCGCGCAAGACTTAATGTACCTGCTGATATAGGGAGTGCTGATGCTATTGCTCTTGCAAAGAGTCAGGAAAGCATTTTAGGTGAAATTAACGGCAAAAATATCATCAAGGAATTATATGTTCCCAAAAAATTAGTTAATATTGTTGTAAAATAATTGAATTTGCAAAAATTTTTGTTGCAAATTTCAAAACGGTATGTTATTATATAAAATGGTTATTTGTTAATCGGAGGTGACACAGGTGGGCGCAGTTGAAATTATTATAGGAATTTTAGTAATACTCGTTTCGCTTGCTATTATATTTGCTGTTCTTTTTCAGCAAGGACGTCGTGCCGGTATAAACGGCGCTATTTCCGGCGGTGCTGATACTTTTCTTTCCAAGAACAAGGCAAGAACTGTTGACGCAATCTTAGCGCGTTGGACAAAGTATGTTGCAATACTTTTCTTTGTACTTGCAATTGTAGCAAATATTATTGCTTTAAGGGGATAGTTTCCCGAAAAAAATAAAATTACCCCTGCTATTTTGCGGAGGGAGGGAATATAATGAGTCAAGTTAGAATTAAAGAAAATGAATCACTCGATAACGCTTTGCGTCGCTTTAAGAGACAAACCGCAAAAGACGGTGTTATTCAAGAAGTTCGTAAGAGAGAGCACTATGAGAAGCCCTCTGTAAAGCGTAAAAAGAAGTCGGAAGCTGCTCGTAAAAGAAAGTTCCGCTAATATTCAGTGATAAAAAGCGGTTGTAAGCAACCGCTTTTTTGTTTGAGGTTATATATGTTTAGACCAAATGTTAAATTAGATAAAATTACAGATATTACAGTATCTATATTAAAAAAATATAATATTGATTCGCTTATTTTGGATGTTGATAACACACTTTCAACCCACCACGGACAAGTTCTTACTGACGGACTCAGTGAATGGCTTACTAATATGCGAGAAAATAATATAAAACTTACAATACTCTCCAATTCAACTTCTAAAAGGTTAGATCCGTTTGCCAAAAAAATCGGTTTAGACTACATAAGTTTAGGTCTTAAACCGTTGCCTTTTGGATATATACGCGCTTTAAAAGCGCTCGGTTCTAAGAGAAAAAATACTGCAATCGTCGGTGACCAGATTTTTACCGACACTTTGGGTGGTAATATTGTAGGTTTAACTACCGTTTTGCTTACTCCCATTAAACCTGAAACTTCACTTCGATTCAGAATGAAACGCAGGGTTGAAAAATTTCTCATAAAAGCGCTTAAAATTACAAATACGGAGGAATAGTATGTCGGCAAAATTCGGTCCAGCAGGTACTTCTGACAGTTTTAAAGCACAGGGCTTTAAATCCAGTTTAGATGTACCGGAATATGTTGTTAAATCCGGTCTTGACTGCTTTGAATATCAGTGCGGCCGCGGTGTTAATATTGGCTTAGAAAAAGCAACTTTATTAGGTAAACTTGCCAAAGAAAAAGACATTACTTTGTCCTTGCATGCGCCGTATTATATTTCGATGTCTTCTGTTGAAGAAGAAAAGCGTCTAAATTCTGTTAAATATATTTTAGACTCTGCCCGTGCAGTTAATGCAATGGGAGGGGATAGAATTGTTGTTCATACGGGCTCTTGCGGTAAGATTTCAAGGGAAGAAGCCTTGGAATTAGCAAAGGATACAATGAGGTTATCTATTAATGCACTTGATAATGAAGGTCTTTCTCATATCCATATTTGTCCTGAAACAATGGGCAAAGTAAACCAGTTAGGCACACTTTATGAAGTGATTGAACTTTGCAAACTTGATGAACGTCTTATTCCGTGTATTGATTTCGGTCACTTAAATGCAAGGGATTTGGGCGTTTTAAAAACTAAATCCGATTTTGAAAACATACTTACAACTGTCCGTGACGAGTTAGGCAGTTACAGATTTGAAAATTTCCATTCACATTTTTCAAAAATCGAATATACTACAGGCGGTGAAAAACGCCATTTAACCTTTGAAGATACGGCTTATGGCCCTGACTTTGAGCCATTAATGGATCTTGTTGTAAAATACGGTTTAAGTCCTGTGTTTATTTGTGAATCGGCAGGCACACAGGATATTGACGCTAAACAAATGAAAGATTATTACGAAAGGGTGTTGTTATGATTTGGCACAGTGCTTCTGTAGCTGATGTACTCGCTGAACTGAATGTTGACAGTGAAAGCGGTCTTTTAAACGGTGTTGCCGATGAAAGACTTAATAATTACGGTAAAAACGTAATAACCAATTCTGAAAAACCAACACTTTTAAAAAGGTTTTTAAATCAGTTAAAAAGTAAAACTTTAATTGCTTTGGTAATTATTTGTTTGATTTCTTATTTTGTTTCATTAGTTTATGATCAAAATAATAGTTATTTTGCGCTTATAATTATTGGAATTGTGCTTTTGAACGCTTTTATAAGTGCTTTTCACTTATTCAGTTGCGATAACACTTTTGATGATATTAAGCAAATAACAATTCCTACTGTTAAGGTTTTGCGTGACGGTATTGTAAAAAATATAAATTCTGCCGAACTTGTAATAGGTGATATTATCCTTTTGGAAGAGGGGGACTATGTTACTGCGGATGCAAGACTTATCGAGTCTAACGAACTTCGCTGTAATGAGTCTTTTTTGACGGGTGAGGATATACCTGTTGAAAAAAATGCTACATTAATTTTAGATGATATTGTTTCGGTTGAAAACCGTTCTAATATGGTTTTTTCAGGTACAACCGTTATTCACGGCAACGCTAAAGCAGTTGTTGTTGCAACTGCCCTGAACACAGAAAGCGGAAGAGCAACCGCTATTATTGAACAAACAGGCGGTAATGTTTTACCTGTACAGAATGAATTGGATGTTATCGGTAAAATTGCCAACACAGTAATTCTTGTTATCTGCGGTTTGTATTTTCTTATTGGAATGATACAGAATTTCACTTCAAGTGATCCTTTTGCTATTACAACTTTAAGTGCGTTGCTTAATTCACTAGCCCTTGCTGTTGCCGCTATTCCCGAAGGTCTTCCCGCCATTGCTACAATAGTAATTGCAATAGGAACACAAAGGATTTTAAACGATAAAATCATCTTAAAGGATGCTAATGCTTTTGAAACTATCGGTAAAACAAATGTGATTTGCTCTGATAAAACGGGAATTTTCACCCATAAAAAAATGGTTTTGAGCAAAATTTACGACGGTAAAAAAATCACCTCTTTAGAAAGTGAAGATTTGGATGAATCTACTTCTATTGTGTTAAATCTTGCAGCGGCGTGTTCAACCTTGCAGAATGACTCTACAGAAGATGCGATAGGGGATGCCTGCCTTAAGTTTAATGCAAAAAGTGAAATTGATATTAACTCACTTTTCCCAAAAATTGCCGCAATACCTTTCGATTCCAACCGCAAGTGTATGACGGTTATTACAATGATTAACGAGCGCCCGTTTGCTATTGTAAAAGGCGCACCTGAAATTGTTGTGCCTAACTGTAAAAACTGTAATGAAAATGAAATTTTGAAAGTAAACGAAGAACTTGCGAATGATGCTTTGCGTATTGTTTGTATTGCAATGCGTCCCTTGGATTCAATTCCTGCTAATCCAAATCCTGAAGACATTGAGCGTGACCTTACTTTTGTTGGTCTTTTAGGACTTTTAGAGCCCATAAGACAAAGCGTAATTGAAGATATTAATCTTTGCAAACAAGCGGGTATAAAAACCGTTATGGTAACTGGCGATAATCTTGTTACCGCTAAAGCTATTGCGCGAAAAATCGGTCTTTTAACTGATGATTCACAAGCTATTGATTCAAATAGGCTTAATGAAATGACTGATGATGAATTGACCGAAAATATCGATAATTTCTGTGTTTTTGCGCGTATTTCACCGTCGGACAAGTTGCGTATAGTAAAAGCTTTCCAAAGCAAAAAAATGGTTGTTACAGTAACCGGTGACAGTTTGCAGGATGCGGAATCGCTTGCAACTGCCGATGTTGGATGCGCAATCGGTCAATACGGCGATGATGTTGCAAAAGGCAACGCTGATATTATAATTCTTAAAAACAATTTCGGCTCAATTGTTAATGCTCTAAAAGAAAGCCGCGGTTTTTACAGTAATATAAGAAAAACAGTTTATTACCTTTGCAGTTGTAACTTTGCTGAATTACTGTTAATGCTAATTGGTATTTTGATTTTTAAATCGCCCGTGCTTGTTGCAGCACAGTTTTTACTGATAAACCTTTTAACTGATTGTGCACCTGCGATTTCATTCAGTATGGAAAGGGCAGAAAATTCTGTAATGACTGCAAATTTATCAGCGTCACAAAGTAAAATTTTTAATATTAAGTCATTGATTTCTTTATTGGTTCAGAGTGTATTTATTGCCGCAATGTCATTAACATCTTACATCATTGGTAATAATACATCAACGGCAGTTGCTTTGACTATGACTTTTGCCACTTTGGGTATATCACAGATTTTGCACTGCTTTAATAACAAGTTTGAAGGCAGTATATTTAATAAGAAAATCTTTTCAAATAAGTTGATGAACGATTCTGTACTTGTAACATTGTTTGTTATTATTTTCTTGGTATTTACCCCAATAGGATTTGTTTTTGGACTTACTATTTTAACTACTTGGCAATTCCTGATAGCGTTTATACTAGCGATTTTAATAGTTCCGTTCTGTGAATTACTTAAATTTTTACAAAAGAGAATTTAAAAAAAGGATGAGAAGAAATTGATATGCACCCCAAAAGTTAGACACTTTTGGAGGTGCATATTTTTATGGCAAAAAAGGGACAAATACAACAAAAATACTCGACTGAATTCAAAATAAGTGTTATAGTAGATATGCGAGAACACCATTTGAGTTACAGAGAAACAGTAAGAAAATATTTACAAG
>JAZSDM010000066.1:0-6935 GCA_045531145.1 Acutalibacteraceae bacterium
TGGTGCACCTGACAGGACTTGAACCTGCAAGTCTTGCGACATACGGACCTGAACCGTACGTGTTTGCCAGTTTCACCACAGGTGCATATTAAGTAACAGCGAACATAAAAATTATATTCTAAAATGACATTATTGTCAAGTTTATTCTGCTGCTACTTTTTGTGTTTATATAAGCTCGCCTATGCAATAATCGTTCTCGGTGGAAATGAGTTTAACACCTAAAATTTCGCCCGAATGGGAAACATTTGATTTAACCTTTACGCGTGAATAATTTTTGGTGTAACCTTCGATAAAACCGTCTTGATAAGTTTCAAATAAAACCGAAACGGTTTTGCCGATTTGGTGTCTCAAAAATTCTTTTTCGGTTTTAATGGTTGCCTCAATCATCCTGCGGGAGCGGTTTGATTTTTCTTGCTTGGTTACTTGATTGGGAAGATTATAAGCAATAGTTCCGCTTCGCCTTGAGTAAGCAAAAATGTGCGATTTCGCAAACTTAATTTCCTTTGCAAAGTCAAGACTTTGGTTAAATTCTTCTTCGGTTTCGCCTGCAAATCCGACCATAATGTCGGTAGTAATTGCACAGTCAGGGAACATTTTGCGAATACGCGTAACTAAATCACGGTAAAATGCAGTATCATAATGGCGGTTCATACGCTTAAGTGTAGCATCACAACCCGACTGCAGTGACAAATGAAATTGCGGACAGAATTTATCTTGATTTTTAAATCTTAAAAGCATTTCGTCTGTTATATGGTCGGGTTCAAGCGAACCTAAACGCACACGCTTAATACCGTCAACTGCGCAAACAGCATCTACCGCGTCGCAAAGATTTATATCTTCACCCTTGCCGTAAGAAGTAAGGTTAATTCCAACAAGTACTATTTCAATAAATCCATTTTTTGCTAAGTTTTCTGCTTCCTTTTTGATTTCATCGATAGGTTTTGAACGAACTACACCGCGTGCGGTAGGAATAATACAGTAAGTACAGTAACGCTCGCATCCGTCCTGAATTTTCATATAAGCGCGGGTGCGCTCAGCAAATTCGGTTATGGTCGGTGTGTTAAAACGCTCAGCTTTCGGGTGGGGGGATACTTCGAAAATACGTTCCCCGTCAGTAAGAAATCTTTCAACAAAGGTTACAATTTTTGAAACGTCGGTATTACCTACAATTATATCTGCAGCAGTAAGTGACCTCGATTTTTCGGCAAAGGCCTGCACCATACAACCCGTAAGCACAATAACCGCTTCGGGACACTCTTTGCGAAAGCGGTTAAGGGTTTGCCTTGTTTTGCGGTCGCTTTCGGCGGTAACGGTGCAGGAATTGATAATAATTATATCAAAAGGTGCATTGTCGGGTACGACGGTGTAACCTTTTTTTATAAAAGCTTCACGCATGGCTTCGGTTTCGTACTGGTTAACCTTGCAGCCAAGCGTGTGAAATGCTATGTTCATAAATTCTCCTGTAATTGTTTGTAAAAATTCACTGCCAAGTGGTCGCACCTCTCGTTTTCGGGGTGCCCCGCGTGACCTTTAACCCATTCGATAGTTACATCGTGAGTTTTGATAAGTTTTAAAAGTTGTTCCCATAAATCAGGGTTTAAGGCGGGTTTTTTATCGGCTTTACGCCAACCGTTTTTTTGCCATGACTCTGCCCAGCCTTTAGTTATACCGTCCGCCACATATTTTGAATCGGTTACAAGGCGTACTTTACAAGGCTCTTTCAAAGCCGAAAGCCCCATTATAGCGGCGGTAAGTTCCATACGGTTGTTTGTGGTATTACGGTCACCGCCACAAAGTTCCTTTTCGTGACCTTGGTATCTTAAAACAACACCCCAGCCGCCAGGGCCTGGGTTGCCAGAACAAGCGCCGTCTGTAAAAAGTTCAATATATTTCATAAATTACCTTAATACTTTCTGTAACTGCCGACAACCTTGCCAAGTACCGTGGGATTTTCGGGGTAGATGGGTGAAAAATCGGGGTTTTCGGGCATAAATATAATCTGTTTATCACGAATAAGCAATCTTTTAACAGTTGCTTCGTCACCGTCCATACCTACAACGATATCACCGCTGCGGCAGGGGGAGTTTTTATCGGCTACTATAATGTCACCGTCCAAAATGCCTGCATCTTTCATACTAAGGCCTACTACCTTTAAGGCGAAAAGACCGTCAGGGTTTTTGGATGGGTAGGGGATATAATCCTCGATTTCTTCCACCGCTAAAATGGGTTTACCCGCGGTAATTCTACCGACAAGCGGTACCATTGAAGAATCGTACCCCATATCAATTTTAATTGCCCTTGAATATTTGGCATCGCGTACTATGTAACCCTCATCTTCGAGCACGCCTAAAATGGCGTGAACGGTTGAGGTTGATTTTATTCCTGTGTTATTGCAAATTTCCCTTACGGTAGGCGGAAAACCGTCCGACATCTGCTTTACTATAAAATTATAAACACTTTGTTGTTTTTCGGTGAGGGGACGTTTTGACATATCTGTCACTCCTATCGAACATTTATTCGTTTTCAGTATATCATCTTTTCTTTGATTTATCAACTGTTTTTGAGTTTCTCTTGAAAATTTCGTTTATTCCAAGTATTATTAACAGTCCTCCAAAAATTTTTCCTGTAATTTCTCCGCCTAAAAAATCGGTGAGGTAAAGACCTGCTAAAGAGCCAAAAAGTCCCCAAAAAGCAAATTTTAAAACAGCTTTCCATTTTATTTGTTTCTTGAACGCGTAAATAATTAATGCCAATAAGCCTATAGGTATAAAAAACAAAAGATTTATACCTTGCGCGGTTAGTTGCTTTGTATCGGTAAAAAGCGAAAGATAGATAATTAAAATTCCGCCTCCGCCCAGACCCATTCCACCTAAAATTCCTGAAAAAAACCCTGCTAAAAGGGCGGAAATATTCACTTGAGTAGCAGGCGAATGCCTGCGTAAATCATAAGTCCGCCAAACACCCTTTTTAATAATAGCGGAGATATTTTATGCAATATATAGGTGCCTATCAACGCGCCTACAAGTCCTGTAGGCATATAAATAAAGGCATCTTTAAATGTTACGTAACCTTTTAATAAATACATAGTTGAAGAAAGTACCGTAATAGGTAAAATAACCGCTATTGCGTTTGTGTGCGCTTCCTTTTGGGAAAAACCGCATTTTTTAAGAATGGGTACTGCAAGCATACCGCCGCCTGCGCCTAAAAGACCGTTTGTAAAGCCAATGGCAATACCTCCAAGTGCGGTTAGTAGGTTTTGTTTACAAAAAGTTTTCATTTTATCACCGTCAATAGTCTTTCCAACTACTTGAAAACAATACCTTTTTGTGATACAATATTTGCAAAGCGGCGACAAAAAAGGAAAGAAGAAGTAAAATGGCTGATAATGATATTTTAGAAGAACAACGAAAAGCAAGGCAAAATTATTTGGAACTTAAAAAAATGCAGCAAGGCGAAATGGCACCCGAACCAAAGCCGAGCGAGGTTGCGATAGTTCCCAAAACCTTTGAAGAGAAATTGCAAAACTATTGGTTTCACTTTAAATGGCATACAATAGGTGTTATTTTTTTAGTGTTGACAATAACTATTTTAACCGTTCAGTGCGCCAATAAGGAAAAGTATGATTTTCAGGTTATTTATTTTGCATACGATGCCTGTTTGGATGTTCAATTAGATAAGGTGGAAGAATACATAGAAACCTATGCTGGCGATATTAATGGCGACGGTAATGCAAATGTGAATATACTTAACTGCAGTTTTACCGAAGGCGCTAACGACAAGTATAAAAGTGATATGTTTGCAAGAGTTCAAACTCAGATAGTGGGTAATAGGGAAGCGATCATGTATATTGTTGATGAAGATGCCTACGAATATTTGCAAAAAACTATAGAAGGCGGACTTTTTGAAAATGAACCGCTAATTTTGCAAGAAGATTTTTATAAGTTTACCGAAGATGAAGATTTTGGTAAATTACCAGAGGGACTTAGAATTGCTTTAAGGCGTATAGGCAGTACAACCTTTGAAAAGAGCGAACAAGCAAAAACCGTTTACAAAGAATGTGAACGAACAATAGAAAAAATAAAAAATGAGTCGTAAAGACTCATTTTTTATTTTTAGAAAGTTATTTCACAACCTAAAGCTTTTTGGCATTCGGTTAAACCCTGACTTACGGTTGCTTTGGTGCGTTCGTAAGATTCGGTGAGTTTTGAAGCAAGGTCGGGGTATTTTGATGTGGCGGTTTCCAAATTTTCAATTGGATAGATAGTGTATTTATAACCGTCTTGTGAATATTTATAAACCCAAGTAGGTATTATATCAACTTCTGTAAGAGATACTTCGCCGTCGCTCGATTTTTTAAGGGTGTAACTGAACATAACACCGTCTTCGGTGTGGCCTTTGGGAGAACTGCTCATAAGCTCGCGCCTTTGGTTAGAAACGGCATTTCCCAAAGAATAAATACAAACGGTGGTGTTTTGTCCGTCTTCGGAATGGATAAGCTCCATAGGTTGCACAACGTGGGGATGACCGCCGATTATCATATCCACACCCATATTTGAAAGCCTTTGGGCAATAGATTTTTGCCAGGTGTTAGCGGTTAGTTGATATTCTTCGCCCCAGTGCATATAAAAGGAAATAAATTCTGCTCCGTCACTTTTCATAGCGTCAATAAAACTTTGCGCTTCGGCGTAAAAACTTTCAATTCTTTGGTAGGAAAAGGTGTTTATAAGTCCGTTAGCATTTATGTTTATTGCACCGCCGTTAAGATATTTGCGGGTTGCATCTTCACCTGGGGTTTCGTAGGTGAAATTTGCAATACCGATTTTAATGTTGTTGATTTCTTTAACAAGATATTTCGGCTCGCTTTCGGTTTCGCGTGTACCGGTGTATTCAATCCCTTTTTCTTTTAAAACTTGTACTGTACGTTTAAGACCGAAAAGGGAAGTATCGTTTGAATGGTTGTTAGAGGTCATTAACATATTGATACCGCTGTTTTTAATAGCATCGGCTAATTGGTCGGGTGTGTTGAAAGTGGGGTAACCTCTGAAACTGCCCGATTCACTACCGCCAAAGGTAAGTTCAAGATTACCTATACTTAAATCCGCTTTTTGAAAAAAGGGTGAAACTTCTTTGAAAAATGCCGAAAAGTCATATCCGTCGCTCGTTTTAGCGCCGTCTAATTGGGTTTTGTGTACCATTATATCTCCAACACTTAGTACAGTAGCGTAGGTTTCGGGAATTACTTCTTCTACCTTGCTTTCGGTAGAGGAGTTGTTTTCTTTATTAGGTTGTTTTTCCGATATATTAATAATGCTGTTTATAACAAAAACAATCAGTGCTATAACTGCCGCTAAAATTACGGCGCAAAGGGATAGAAATATTCGGCGTTTGATAATTGCTTTTTGACGTCTTGTTCGTTTTTTCATAACTGCTCCTTAAAAAATAATAAGTACTAACGGTAAAAGGATTGCGGGAACAAAGTTCATAACCTTTATTTTTGTGATATTCAGCATATTAAGTGCTAAGGCTATTATAAGAAGTGAGCCAATAACCGACATTTGCGCGATTATGTAATCGGTGAGTACGGGGGCAATTACACCTGATAAAAGGGTGATTGTACCCTCAATCACAAGGGTTGAAAATGCGGCAAAAATAACGCCGATTCCCAAACCTGAAGTAAGCACCGCTGCGGCAATACAGTCAATTACCGATTTTGAATAAAGGGTAGAGTTATCACCCGAAATACCGCTGTCAATAGAGCCGACAATAGTCATAGCACCTACGCAGAAAAGCAAGGTTGCCGCTACAAAGCCCTCGGCTATTTTTGAGTTACTGTTTTTGCTAAAACGGTTTTCAATCGCAATACCTAAACGGTTAACCTGCTTGTCCAAATCGATAAGTTCGCCAATTACAGAGCCTACCGCAAAGCAAATAATCATAACAAGTATGTTGGCGCCCTCTTCAAAAAGACCTGTAATTCCTATATAAAGTACGCAAAAAGCCATACCTGTCATTAAAATTTTTTGTATTCTGTCTGCAATACCTTTTTTGAATAAAAGACCTAAAACTGAGCCTAAAATTACAAGAAAAAAGTTAACAACTGCACCGCTTGCGAATATTTTTCCAAGCGCAGTAGAGCCTAATGTGTTTATAAATTCCATTGTTTACACCTCTATTGTTATATAATATATCACATTACCTTAAAAATCAATACATATTTGTGGTTTTTGCTTGACGAAAACACTAAATGTGGTATATAATGTATAAGTATGATTATATATAAGGAGTATGCTTAATGCCAAAAACCAAGGTAGAATACGGTAACGACAGTATACAAAAACTGGAAGGTCCTGACAGGGTACGTAAAAGACCGGGTGTTATATTCGGTTCGGACGGGCTTGACGGTTGTGAACATTCTGTATTTGAAATTATTTCCAACTCAATAGATGAAGCGCGTGAAGGGTACGGTAATAAAATAGTTATTACCAAATATTCTGACGGTTCGATAGAAGTACAGGACTTTGGACGTGGCGCACCTGTTGATTTTAATAACAAAGAACAGTGTTTTAACTGGGAACTTTTGTATTGTGAAATGTACGCAGGCGGTAAGTATAACACCAATGACGGTGCTAACTACGAATATTCGGTAGGTTTAAACGGTCTAGGACTTTGTTCAACACAGTATGCTTCGGAATATATGGATGTTGAAATTAAGCGTGACGGGTTTAAGTATAATCTGCATTTTGAAAAAGGTTATAACGTAGGCGGACTAAAAAAGGAACCATATTCGGGTAAGGACACAGGTACTAAAACCCGCTGGAAACCCGATTTGGAAGTCTTTACCGATATTGATATTCCTGTTGATTATTTTATTGATACGCTAAAAAGACAGGCTATTGTTAATGACGGACTTGTGTTTGTTTTCCGCGAACAGCAAG
>JAZSDM010000135.1:0-24928 GCA_045531145.1 Acutalibacteraceae bacterium
AAAGCAGGCACGTACAGATATATTGTAGTTGAAAAGAACGACGCTCAGGCTAATTACACCTATGATAATACCGTATGGTGCGTGACAGTTGAAGTAACCGACGATGGCAATGGCGCGTTAACCGCAAAAACAACCATCAACAAGAAGGATAGCGAACAACCTTCTATTGAATTTGCTTTTGAAAACAGCTATGTTGCTCCTGAAATCCCCAAAACAGGTGATAACTCCAACATCGTATTGTGGATTACTCTCCTTATTATGAGCGGCGCAGGATTTATAAGCCTTATTCAAAGCAAAAAGAAATGCAAATAATCTGATTTTCCAATAAACAGCAAAACACCTCCCGAAAAATCGGGAGGTGTTTTTTACTGCATCCTACACTTTACAACCGCTTCTGTGGTGTTTGTTATAACGTGTTCACCGTTTTGGTTGTATACATATATGGTAATTTCTACTATACCGTTCTTTTCATTGCGTTCTATAAGGTTGGATATAACCGCCTTACTCGAAAGTACATCATCAGCAAAAACAGGTTTAAACCATTCAATTTTAATGGATTTTCCTGCTATCAGCTCCTCGCCTATCATATCCACCTCGAGATACTTCATCCAAACCGACATAAAGGACATTACCCCAGGCGCTATCAATTTGCCGAAGTGTGTTTTCTTAGCGTACTCTTCATCGGTATGCAGCGGTATATTATCATACTTCAAAGCAAAATCAACCATATCCTGCTTTTTAATAACGGTACTTGGAATTTTAATTTCGGTATTTATTTTAAAATCTTCAAAATACATAACATTACTCCTTTAAAATATTATGCCCAATATAAAGCAAAAAAAAGGAAAGGTTTTACCCTTTCCCTTTTTTGATTATTTTTGAAGAACGCTTTGTTTATTTGATTTTGAAGCCTTAACAACTATTGCGCAAAGCGGAACTAATGCCAACACGTTCGGAATAACCATAAGATAGTTGAAGAAGTCGGTAAGTTCCCAAACCAAATCGTTTGAAAGAAGTGTGCCAAGGAAGATGAAAGCAATAGCAATTACTGAATAAATTGCAGTAGCCACTTTGCTATTCTTAAAGAGATACTGAACATTGATTTTACCGAAGAAGTTCCAGCTTAAAATAGTCGAGAAAGCAAAGAACAAAAGACAAATTGCAACAAATATATTACCAACGTTTCCGTTGCTTAAAGCATTACCGAAAGCAACTTGCATTGCATTTGTTTTAGTAATGCCTGATTCTGCCAAGATTTCTGCATAGTTAGCGCCGTTTGCTGCTGATAATGGACCGTCACCTGCGAAGAGGCAAGAAATAACAACCAAAGCAGTCATAGTAAGAACTACGAATGTATCAATAAACACACCGATCATTGCAACAACACCTTGATCGTGGGGCTTTTCAACATTAGCCTGAGCGTGAGCGTGAGGTGTTGAACCCATACCTGCTTCGTTAGAGAAAAGACCACGTTTTGCACCTTGGCTTATAGCAGTTTTAATAGCATAACCGATACCGCCGCCGATAAGTGCGCTTGGTGTAAATGCATATTTGAAAATCATACCAAAGGTTGCAGGGATGTTTTCAATTCTTATTACCAAAATTACTAAGCCACCTAAAAGGAATAAAGACGCCATAATGGGAACTAATTTTTCTGTTACAGATGCTAAACGGTTAACACCGCCAAGGAAAATAAAGCCTGCAATAATTGCAAGAATTATACCAACAACCCAACCTTCAATACCGAAAGCGGTATTGCAAGATTCTGCGATAGAGTTAGACTGTACCATACTACCCATAAAGCCTAAAGCCAAAACAGTAGCAATAGCAAAGAAACCTGAAAGGAATTTACCGAAACCGCCCTTATATACTTTTCTTATGTAGTAAACAGGACCGCCGTGTACCTCACCGTTTTCATCAACAACGCGTGTTTCCTGAGCAAGTGTTGCTTCGGCATAGATTGTAGCCATACCCAAAAATGCAATTATCCACATCCAGAAAATAGCGCCGGGACCACCTATTAGAATAGCACCGGAAGCACCAACGATATTACCGGTACCTACCTGAGCTGCGATAGCAGTAGCAAGTGCTTGGAAAGAAGAAAGACCGCTTTCGCGTTTGCCACCTTTTAAAGAAAGGTTGCCGAAAACCTTTTTCATACCTTCGCCAAAGCATCTAACCTGTACAAATTTGGTTGCAAAGGTAAAAATAAGACCTGCGCCCACAAGCAAGATTATAAGTATATAATCTGAAAGATAGGCATTTGCCTTTTGCACAATAGGCAAAATAAATTCTGTGATTTGATTCATATTTGAATCCTCCTTAAAATAATTATTTATTAAACAAACAAAAAAGACTGCAAAAGCGCAGTCTTAACACGTACAAAAGGACCTATTTTATTAGGTTGGTTGTAATTCTTTGTCCTTTTGCCTGAGAGATTGGCTTTCGCTTTGCCCCTTCGGCACCCGCATAAACGGGATTCTCCAAAGTTCTATCGGTCCACAGTTACATCAAAAATGCTTCTGCAAACGTCACATAGATATTTAATTTGTATACAAGTATAACACATAATTTTTATTTTGCAAGTGTTTTTTTAATTTTTTTCTAAAAATTTGCATATTTCAAATATATGTGACAAAATTTTATTAAAAATACAATATATTCTAACTTATTCTGCTTTTTTTTGACTCTTTGCTTTTTTAATTAACAAAAACACTATAATTTCGGCAGCTAAAACCGTTAATACTACAACCACTATAACAATGATTAAAACCGTTTCTTTGCTTATAGATTTATTTTTTATTTTATCTGTTTGGTCAACCTGACTTATAGATTCATTTTTCTTATCATCTGTTTGGGCTGTTCCCTCTTCTATGTTACTTGTAGTATTTTTAACAACATTAAAACTACACTCAGCATCGCCATCCATAAATACTAAAGTTAATGTGTGAGCACCCACACTGACAGTTTGTAAAAATTCGGGTTTCAATGTAATTGTCTTGGTTTCTTTTAAGATATCATAATTTGCCTTATCTATTGTCTGACCGTCCACCTTAACGGATGTAATTTTACTTAATTCAGCATTAGTTGTAAAAGAAACCCCATTAGCATCATTTTTATTAGCAGTTACAATGTAACCTTCCATATAGGTTTTATAATCAAAGGTCGCAACAACGCTATCCCTCATTCCCGATTTAACAGCATAAGCCTTTATCTGAAGGTCCTTAGTTAACGTAATAGCACCTTTATATGTTTGTTTAGATGCGCTTGTCTTGGGGTCGCTACCGTCTAAGGTATAATAAATAGTCGCTCCTTGTGTATTTGAAGAAATGTTCATTTTCTTGGTGCCGCCATTAACACCGCTCAACCTAAACGCAGGCATTTCTACAGGCGGAAGACTATTATAAGCAGTAAGTTTTCCAACATATGGCTTACCGCTTAGCATAATGGCTTGAATATTAAAGTTACCGCTGCCACCGATTCGTGTAATCTTTATACGGTGATTGCCGTCTGCAAGATTACTGCCTAAAATAAACATTCTGTATGTGCCGTCTGCTTGGTATAATGTGTGATATTTAGTGTCGCCACCGTCAATAGAATATTCTATTTCTATTTTCGCGCCTCCTGCATGCCAAATACCTACATTGGGACTATTAAAATCAAATTCAATGCTATCCCCGTCTTTTGTAGACCTCATAACATCGCCAACTTGAGTAAATCCCAAATTAGAACAGTTACTCAATTCATTTAAATTACATATCATATCAGCATCTAAATAAATATCCCCCGCCATATTTTGTTCTGAATATGTGATCTCAGGATTATAATTATCGGCATAATCATTTGCAGTTGCAGTATACCCCGTCATAAGTTTACTGCTTAAATATCCTATAATTGTATTAGAATAATGTGCATAACCTGCGTCAACAGGATGCACTTTATCTTTAAAATATTTTTTCCAAACCGCATTATTCACATCTTGGGGATAAACATTGCCGTTTTCCGCATAGATAGTTCTTACAAGTTCTCTGCCCACATAAATTATCGGTAATTTATAATAATTTGCAAGTTCTGTATACTTATCGCCAAAAACGGGAACTTCACTTGTAGCATCTAAGTTTAAACAACCAATCTCACCGGTTATAATAAAGACTATATCCGCTTTAGGATTAGACGAATATATCTTCTTAATAATGGCATCCATATTCGTGTAAGTACCGTGGAAATTTTTACCGTCTAAAAACTCGGCATTAGGCCATAAATCATTTACCGCAGATTCAATAAAACAAAGGTCAGGCGCTTTATCTTTAATTAAGTGCTTCCCTGCTCGGTATAAACCGAAATTAGAACCGGTAGCGCCTACCGCTGCATTAACTTCGGTAATATTTGCATTAGGAAAATTAGTTTTAAACCATTCGCGTGTAAGGGCGCGCCAAGAAGTTTTTTCTTCATTAGAAGCACCCACACCTTTGGTTACCGAACCACCGAAATAACCAACCGTAAAATTTCCGCTTTGCAATTTATAAAGACTGTTTACAAGTGCATCAGGTTTAGACGCCGCACTTATATTAAACCCGAATACAGAAAACAATAATAACGTAATTAAAATTAAGGATATTATCTTTCTCACCAAAAATCCCCTTTTCAATATCGTTAATTTCATTATATTATTTCAAACTTTAAAAAGCAATAAAAAACTCTCTTTCGGGAGTCCTTTTAAAATTTTCTAAAAAAATCAACAAAATTTGCATTTTTTTATTGACTGATAGCAAAAAAAGTAGTATTCTTAAAGGAAGAAAAATTAGGAGGTCTTCTAAATGTTTAAATCAGCGTATTTACAAAGAGTATATAATGACGTTGAAGCTAGAAACGGCGGCGAAAAAGAATTTTTGCAAGCTGTAAGAGAAGTTCTCGAATCATTGGAACCTGTTATTGAACAGAATCCCAATTTTGAGAAATACGGCGTCATTGAAAGAATGGTTGAACCTGAACGTCAAATCAGTTTCCGTGTTTCTTGGGTAGATGATAACGGCAAGGTTCAGGTTAACCGCGGTTACAGAATTCAGTTTAATTCTGCTATCGGTCCTTACAAGGGCGGTCTTCGTTTCCATCCTTCAGTAAACTATTCAATTATGAAATTCTTAGGTTTCGAACAAACCTTTAAAAACAGCCTTACAGGTCTCCCCATGGGCGGCGGTAAGGGCGGCAGTGACTTTGACCCCCGCGGCAAGAGCGAAGGCGAAGTTATGCGTTTCTGCCAAAGCTTTATGACCGAACTTTCAAAACACATCGGTGCTGATACCGACGTTCCCGCAGGTGACATCGGCGTAGGTGCACGTGAAGTTGGCTTTATGTACGGTCAGTATAAGAGATTACGTAACGAATTTACAGGCGTTCTTACAGGTAAAGACCGTTCATACGGCGGTTCACTTATCCGTCCTGAAGCTACAGGTTTCGGTGCAGTTTACTACACTGTTGAAATGCTTAAATCTTTCGGCGAAGATATTAAGGGCAAAACCTTTGCTGTATCAGGCTTCGGTAACGTTGCTTGGGGTACCGTTAAAAAGATTAACGAACTCGGCGGTAAGGTTGTAACCATCTCCGGTCCTGACGGTTATGTATACGATCCTGACGGTATTGCTACCGACGAAAAGATTGACTTTATGCTTGAAATGCGTGCTTCCGGTAACGACAAGGTTAAAGATTATGCTGACAAGTTCGGTGCACAGTACTTTGAAGGCAAGCGTCCTTGGGAACAAAAGGTTGATATTGTTATGCCTTGCGCAACCCAAAACGAAGTTAACCTTGACGATGCTAAGAACATTGTTGCAAACGGTGTTAAATATTATGTAGAAGTTGCTAATATGCCCACCACTGAAGATGCTGTTGCTTACTTCAAAGCAAACAATGTTATTGTTGCTCCTTCAAAGGCAGTTAACGCAGGCGGTGTTGCAGTTTCAGGTCTTGAAATGAGCCAGAACTCAATGCGTTACAGCTGGACTAGTGAAGAAGTTGACGCTAAACTCCATCAGATTATGGCTGACATTTACAAAACTTCTTACGAAGCTGCTAAGAAGTACGGCATGGAAGGCGACCTTATTGCAGGTGCAAACATTGCAGGTTTCGAAAAGGTTGCAGATGCTATGATCGCTCAAGGCATAGCATACTAATACATATAAAAGTTTTTAAGAGTTATCCCAAACGGGATAACTCTTTTTTTATGTTCTAATTTGGACAACCACCTCATAAAATTTATCGAGGTGAAAAAAATGGAAAACCAAAAAAGATTTGAAAGTGTACTTTATGCCGTGTCGGACAGGATTCTAAACCTACTCAAAAACCTATCCCCTTGTGTCAAGTCGAACACTTCGGAAATCCGACTTCGCGCAGGACTACCCTTAGCACTGACTGTAAGCGGTGAAACGGTATTCGTGCGCCAAAACGGGCAAACACAGTTTTTTATTTCAAACGACCTTTTTAAAGTTACCAAAGAAGATTTGGAAGAAAGTTTTAAAAAACTTTGCAACTGTTCTGTTTATGCACACGAAAAAGAACTGCAAAACGGTTTTATAGTTATGAAAAACGGCTGTCGCGCGGGCGTTTGCGGCAAATTAAATTCCGACGGTTTTATGCAGGATATTTCTTCTTTGAACTTGCGTATTGCAAGAGAAATTTTCGGTTGTGCTAACGATATACTAAAAACCTACACTTCGGGCGGTCTTTTAATCGCAGGTCCCCCCTGCAGCGGAAAAACCACCGTACTTCGTGACCTTGTGCGCCAACTTTCAAACGGAAATTCAGGCAAAATAAAACGGGTTTGTGTAATAGACAGTCGCTGTGAAATTTCAGGCAGCAGTGACGGTAACTCAATTAACGATTTAGGTCCTGCTACAGATGTGCTTATAAGCGAAGACAAAGCCGCAGGTATCGAAATTGCGCTTAGAACTATGTTTCCCGATGTTATCGCCTTTGACGAAATAGGCACAGTAGCCGAACTTAAAAGCGTAAGTGACAGTTTTTGTTCGGGTGTGGATATAATCACCACCGCGCATATAGGTTCTTTAGATGAACTTACAACCCGTAATGTAACGGCTTCACTTTTGAAAAGCGGTGCAATATCCTTTGTGGCATTACTTCCAAAACTGCACGGTGGCCAAATCAAACTGTTTGAGGCAAAGGAGATTTTCCGTGAGATTGCTGTTTAAACTTTTAGGATTTGCACTTATTGTTTTAACTACTACTGCTATTGGTTTTTTAAAATCAAATTCTTTGAATATGCGGCACAAAAAACTTTGCAGTTTAAAGAACGCGATTACAGATTTAAAGCAAAGAATTCGCCTTAGCCACGGTGAAATAGATAAACTGATTGCCGTTTCTTTTAAAGATATACCCGATTTTTATTCATATTTGGAAAAAAGCGACACACAAATAGTAGAGAACTTTTTTAAAGATATTGGTATGTTGGACGTTAAAGCCGAATGTGAACGGTGTGAACTTTACATATCTTTATTAGACGCACAGATTATAAAAGCGCAAAAAAACTATACCGAACTTAATAAACTTTATAAAAGCATGGGGATTATGGGCGGAATATTTATTTGTATTTTCTTTTTGTGAGGGTAAAAAATGGATGTAGATTTTATTTTTAAAATTGCCGCAATCGGTATTATTGTAACGGTTTTAAATCAGGTACTAATCCGCTCAGGCCGTGAAGAACAGGCAATGCTCACCACCTTGGCAGGACTTGTGGTTGTGCTTTTGATGGTAGTTAACGCCGTAGCCGAGCTTTTTACAACCGTAAAGGACTTGTTCGGTCTTTAAAATGGAAATAATCAAAATTTTGGCTATTTGCCTTATAACCGCAATTATATGCCTTGTTTTAAAACAGCAAAAAAGCGAATACGCTTTACTGATTTCGGTTGCAAGTTCGGTTTTAGTCCTTATTTTTATAATTAAAAATATACTTGTTCCCATAACCGTTTTACACCAAAAAATTGAAAGTTACGGTATTGACATCGATTACTTTAAAACAGCCTTAAAGGCTTTAGGTATAGGATATATAACAACATTCATTGCAGACAGTTGCCGTGACGCAGGACAAGCAAGCCTTGCTTCAAAAGCGGAACTTGCGGGCAAGTGCGCTATTTTTCTCTTATCGGTTCCGCTTGTACTTTCGGTTATGGAAACTGCATTAGGGTTTATAAAATGATTAAAAGAATTGTTTTGACTTTAATTTTCGTTATTTTGTTTTCTGTAAGTGTTAATGCCGAGGAAAGCGATATATATAAAGAACAGTTGGAAATAAGCGGTGCTGATGAGTTAAGTGATTCATTGCCGCCCGAAATACAGCAATATTTAGAAGAATATTCGATAGATATTTCGGATTACAACTGGGTTAATAACCTAAACTACCAAAATGTTTTTTCGCATATATGGTCATTTATAACCGGTGGTGCAAAAAACCAATTGGCAACTTTCGGATGCGTTTTAGGTGTAATTTTAATAAGTGCCGCGCTTACTGATAATTCGGTTGGCGGTATTAACCAAACTGTAAACTATGTAACCGTACTGTGTATTGCGGCGGTTATACTAACTCCCCTATTTTCCAGCATAACAGCCGCTGTAGACGCCTTGAAAAACTGCGCTTATTTTATAACAGGTTTTGTACCTGTATTCGCCGCTATAATTGCCGCAAGCGGCAAAGCCGCCACCTCGGTTTCTATGAGCACTTTACTGTTAGGTGCGGCTAACGGTATGAGTTATGTTGCAAACTTTGTTATAGTGCCGCTTATGGGCGGATATCTGGCGGTCAGTGTGTCATCAGCGGTCTCCCCGCTTTTAAGCAATTCGGGACTTAGCGAGAGTATTAAAAAAATCGTTTTTTGGATTATGTCTTTAATCTCAACTGTTTTTGTAGGTATTTTAGGTATTCAAACAGCGGTAAACTCTTCGGCGGACAGCCTTTCAATGAAGACCGCTAAATTTATAGTCGGTTCTTCGGTGCCTGTTGCAGGCGGTGTGCTTTCCGAAGCGCTTAGCACACTTACGGCTTCAATATCACTTTTAAAATCATCGGTTGGAATTTACGGCGTAATAATTTGCTGTTTGTTCTTTTTGCCTATTCTTTGCGAACTGTTGCTTTGGCGGTTCACCCTGTTTGGTACTACCTTTGTTGCAAACATATTTTCCCTTTCAAAACTTTCGGGGCTTTTAAAATCGGTGGACACAGTCCTTTCGGTGCTTGTTGGCATAATTTTAATAAGTTGTGCTATGTTTATAATTTCACTTACGGTGGTTATAAACAGCGGTAAATCAATATGAATTACCTTAGTTCATTTTTAAGTGCATTTTGCGTCGCCTGTATTTTAATCGGTTGCCTTTACATCATCTGCCCCGAAGGTAAACTTTCAAAACCTATAAAATACATTTTCAGCCTTTTGTTTATTGTTATAATAATTTCTTGTAGCAAACTGCCTTTTTTTGACACACAGATTGATTTCTCCGCACCTGATATAAATACCTCTACTTACCAAGATTTGCAAATATCATCCGCAAAATATGTTTATGCTTACACATTACGCTCGCAAGAAATAAATTTTAGCGAAATTACTGTTTGTACGGATAAATTGGAAGACGGCAGCATAGTAATTAGTAAGGTAATAATATTTTCGGACTGCGAAAAAGAAAAAGTACTAAAAGCATTAGACGGGCTTCTGGAAACAAGAGAGGTTGAAATAATAAATGAATAATCCTTTGAATAAATACTTAGCCAAAATAAAAAGTCCTAAATTTTTAATAATATTAGGCGTTACAGGAATATTGCTAATTTTTTTATCAAGTTTTTTGGGCGATAAAACCGAAACCCAAAGTTTAGAGCAAATGCCCGAAGTTTCGGTTGAACAGTACCGTGAAAACCTTGAAAAAGATATTGCAAAAATCGTAAAAAGTATTACAGGCAGCAAAAAAGTAACCGTAGTTATAACCCTTGAAAGCGGTATATCTTACCAATATGCCGATACTCTCGAAGGCGCTACAGCTGACAAAACCGATAAAGAAACCACCACTTCAAGCAGTGAATCAAAACAAGGTTATATAACCGTAAAAAACCAAGACGGCAGTGAAGAAGCGTTACTTGTAACCGCTAAAATGCCTGAAGTAAGAGGTGTGGCCATTGTGTGTGAAGGAGGCGACAATCAGGCATTATCCGAAAAAATTCAAAACACCGTTACGGCGGCTTTGAATATTACATCTAAAAGAGTATACATAGCAGGAGGAACATAAAATGAAAAAAGGCAAAGTTTTCTCAAAAAGCCAATTAGCCGTAGCGGTTATGGTAGTGGCATTAGGTGCGGCAATATGGCTTAACAGCAAATATCTTCCCTCTTCCACAAAATATTTAGGCGAAGCTTCATATGTAAGTACCAGCAGTGAAGAAGAATCGGTACAAACCTCGGCAAAAGTGGAAGAAGATTATTTTGTATCCGCTAAATCAGACCGCGAAAAAACACGCAAAGATGCCATTGAAACGGTAGAAGAAACTTTAAAAAGCGGAAATCTTACCGAAGCGGACAAAAAAAGTGCTTTAGCAAAGATTGAACTTCTTTCCGACCGTATGGAAAAAGAGGCAAATATTGAAAGCCTTTTAAAAGCAAAAGGCTTTGAAAAAACGCTTGCAATAATAAGTGATGAAGAAATTAATATTGTCATCTCATCTGACGGTCTTACAACCGCAAATGCCCTTCAGATTCAGGATATTGTAACCAATCAAACCGATATTGACCTTTCAAAAATTAAAATTATCCCTATAAAATAAAAAAAGCGTTGTGTTATTTGGCTTTTAGTGGTATAATATTATAAAAGTATTAGTTAAACGGAGGTTAAACCTATGCCAGATAACAGAACAGAACTTTCTATCAATACCGAAGTTATAAGAAAAATGGCAGAAATCGCCGCTTTGGAAGTTGAGGGCGTAAAAGCTATCAGCAAAAAGAATATTGACCTTAAAGGTGCTTTAAAATCAAAAACCCCATTGCAAGGCGTTATGGTAGCGAACATAAACGGCGCTATTGAAATTAACATTAATATTACAGTAGCCAAGGGAGTTAATGTTAAAACCGTTGGCGAAAAGGTGCAAGAAACCATTAAGGACAAAATCCAAACTATGACAGGCAGTGCCGTAACCAAAGTTAATGTAAACATTGCCGATATTGCGGTTGAAACCGAAGAATAATAACCTAAAATAACCTTTCCGTAAAGGAAAGGTTATTTTTTTGCTCATTCTACAGTAACCGATTTAGCAAGATTTTTAGGTTTATCAATATCGCAACCGTTTTCCATTGCTACATAGTAGCTTAGCAATTGCAAGGGAATAATTTCAATCAAAGCAGAAAAAAGCGTATCAACCTTCGGCACAAAAATCACCTCATCCGCAAGGGAAACTATTTTTGAATTTCCCTTGAATGTAACTGCCAAAACCTCGGCTCCCCTTGCTTTTACTTCAACAATATTGCTCATAGTTTTTTCTAAAACAAACTGGTTGCAACACATAGCCACAACGGGTATGCGGTCCTCTATTAGGGCAATTGTACCGTGTTTTAACTCGCCTGCCGCGTAGGCTTCCGCGTGGATGTAGGATATTTCCTTCATTTTAAGCGCACCTTCAAGCGCGGCGGCATAATCGGTGTTTCGTCCAATAAAAAACATTGACTTGCCTGAATTGTATTTTTTCGCAAGTTTGGAAATAGAAGTGTTCATATCAATTGTTTCGCGTACTCTTTTAGGCAACATTTCTAACGCCTGTAAAAGTTCTGTAAAATACTTACTATCTATTTTATTTAATTTTCTGGCAGCGTATAAAGCAAATAAATACAAAACCGCAAGTTGTGTTGTATAACCTTTAGTGGTAGCCACCGCAATTTCAGGACCTGCCCAGGTGTAAAGAGTAAAATCCGCCTCTTTGGCTATTGTGCTTCCAACCACATTAACTATTGCAAGTGTTTTAGCGCCTTTGAGTTTACATTCCTTCATTGCGGCAATAGTATCCGCCGTTTCGCCCGACTGTGATAAAACTATAAGCAATGTGTGTCGGTCTATCAAAGGATCACTGTAACGCAGTTCACTTGCCAATTCCACCTGCACAGGAATTTTGCAAAGTTTTTCAATGGTGTATTTACCTGCACACCCTGCATAATAAGCCGAACCGCAAGCGGTAATAACGATTTTTTCAATACTTTCCAAATATTCGGCAGTAAGCTTAGCATCATCAAGGACTATATCGTTATCCTTAATCCTCGGTGCTATTGTTGCTTTTACCGCTCTTGGTTGCTCAATAATTTCTTTAAGCATAAAATGCTCATATCCGCCCTTTTCGGCTGACTGAATATCCCAAGTAATATGGCTTATTTTTTTATCAACAATATTCCCCGCCGGATTAAATACCGTTATCTTTTCGGGTGTGATTTCTGCCAACTCACCGTCATCCAAATATATAACATTTTTAGTGTGTTGAACCAGCGCCGTAACATCAGATGCAAAAAAGTTTTCACCCGCACCAACACCGATAATCAGCGGACTTGATTCGCGTATTGCAAATAATTTTGTTGGCTGTTCGTCGCAAATAACCCCCAAAGCATAAGAACCTTGCAAACGGGAAATCGCCTTTATAAGCGCTTTTTTTATATCACCGCTGTAATACATTTCAATAAGATGTACCACCACTTCGGTATCGGTTTGGCTTTCAAAAGTATAGCCTTTTTGGGTTAATTCCTCTTTTAATTCTATATAGTTTTCAATAATCCCGTTATGCACAACCGCAAATTTACCGCTGTTGCTTGTATGCGGATGGGCGTTACTATCGGTTGGTGCACCGTGTGTTGCCCATCTTGTATGCCCAATGCCTGATGTTCCGCTAACAGCCTTTCCGTCATCCGTTTTTTGCCGCAAATTTGCAATTCTTCCTGTAACCTTGCTTACATATATTTGTTTTGAATCCATAACCGCAATCCCTGCCGAATCATAACCGCGGTACTCAAGTTTTTCAAGTCCCTGCAACAATATCGGTGCCGCTTGGGAACTACCTGTATATCCAACTATTCCACACATAAAACCAATCTCCGTTTTATATCTTTTAATCCCAAGTTGTAGTATTTTGGGCAAATTCGCTCATAACTTCATCTTCACGGGAAAGAAACGCTTTTTTATAAAGCAGGCTTTCCTTCTCTTCGCCGACGAGCATTTCTGGTGTTTGTTCTTTAAAGTCGGTTTTCTTAATAAAAATTTTCTTACTCATCTTAAACAATGCCCTGTGCGTTCATAGCGTCCACCACATTTAAAAAACCTGCAATATTGGCGCCGTCTACAAAATTATCCTTTTTTGCATATTTTTCCGCTGCTTCTTGAATGTTATGGTAAAGTTCTACCATAATACCTTTAAGTTTTGCATCCACCTTTTCAAAGGACCATTGCAGTCTTTCGCTGTTTTGGGACATTTCCAATGCAGAGGTTGCAACACCGCCCGCGTTTGCCGCTTTTCCCGGCAAAAAGTACACACCGTTTGACTGAAAATACCTTATTGCTTCTTCGGTAGTCGGCATATTAGCGCCCTCTGCAACGGCGATTATGCCGTTTTCAACCAACATTTTAGCATCAGTAATGTCAAGTTCGTTCTGTGTAGCGCAAGGAAGAGCAATATCACATTTAACACTCCAAACGCCTTTGCCTTGGTGATATTCGGCAGTCGGTTTGCAATCTTTATAAACACTAAGTCTTTGACGCTTAACTTCTTTGATGCTTTTGAGAAGTTCAACATCAATACCGTCCTTATCGTAAATCCAACCCGTAGAATCCGAACAGGTGACAACCTTAGCGCCTAATTGATGTGCCTTTTCTATAGCGTAAATAGCAACATTACCCGCTCCCGAAACGGCGATTGTTTTGCCCTCCAAAGATTGTCCGTGGCATTTTAGCATTTCCTCTACAATATATAAAAGCCCGTAGCCTGTGGCTTCATTTCTTGCAAGTGAGCCGCCGTATGAAATACCTTTGCCCGTGAGCACACCCGAAAATAAACCGCGAAGTTTTTTATACTGACCAAAAAGATATCCTATTTCGCGCGCCCCTGTGCCGATATCCCCTGCAGGAATGTCGGTATCAGCGCCGATATATTTACAAAGTTCGCTCATAAAACTTTGGCAAAAAGCCATGACTTCACGATCAGATTTACCCTTAGGGTCAAAATCGGCTCCGCCTTTACCACCGCCGATTGGAAGTCCTGTTAAAGAGTTTTTAAAAATTTGCTCAAACCCTAAAAATTTTATAATACCAAGGTTAACAGACGGGTGAAGCCTCAGTCCCCCTTTATAAGGACCGATTGCGCTGTTAAACTGTACGCGGTAACCTGTATTTACCTGAACCTGACCGTTATCGTCAATCCACGGAACACGGAATTTAATCTGCCGTTCGGGGTTTACAATTCTTTCAAGCAAGGCATCCCGCCTGAATTTTTGCTCGTTTTTTTCTACCACAGGCCACAGTGACTGCAACACTTCTTTTACCGCTTGGTGAAATTCGGGCTCGTTAGGATTTTCTTTTATAACGCGCTCTATCACTTCATCTATATAAGACATAATCTGCCTCCAAAAATATCAATATCAATTTTAATATTCCCTTTTTATTTAAATATTTTCCTTGTTTTGATATTTTAGTTGTTATAAAATAATAAAAAACATGAAGATCTGGAACTTATGAATCTTGCCGACCAATTTTTAAACAGACAAAATATCCGCAAACCAATACTCTTTTCCCTTATGGGTCACAGTTTTGAATTTAAAAAAGTTTAAAAATTAACTAAAAAAAGGACTATGACATTAAAAATGATATGCACCCCAAAAGTTAGACACTTTTGGAGGTGCATATCAAAATGTCATAGTCCTTTAACTTTAATACTAATCTAACGGTTTCATGGTGGGGAACAAAATTACTTCCCTAATACTATCTGAATTTGTAAGTAGCATTACCGCGCGGTCAATACCGATACCCATACCGCCTGTTGGGGGCATACCGTATTCCATAGCGGTAAGAAAATCTTCGTCAAGCATTTCTGCCTCATCATCACCGCGTTCGCGAAGTTCAAGTTGTTTCATAAAACGCTCACGCTGAACAATGGGGTCATTAAGTTCGGAATAAGCGTTTGCAAGTTCGCTGTGGCAAACAAAAAGTTCGAAACGCTCGGTCAAACGCGGGTCTTCGGGAGAAGCCTTTGTTAAGGGAGAAACTTCAACAGGATACATTGTAATAAATGTAGGCTGAATAAGTTTTTCTTCAACGCGTTGGTCGAAGCAAGCGTACAAAGCGTTACCCCAAGTTTTATCGGCAGTTTCTGCAAGTTCTACGCCAATGCTTTCTGCTGCGGCAACTGCTTCGGCATCGTCAGTAATTGCGCCAAAGTCAATTCCTGCATATTCTTTAACAGCGTCAACCATAGTAAGTCTGCGCCAACCTGGTGTTAAATCAATCTTTTCGCCAAGCCATTCAATTTCGTAAGTGCCCAAAATTTCCTTTGCGGCGCCCGAAATAATACCTTCGGCAATATCCATCATATCGTGGAAATCGGCATAAGCCTGATAAAGTTCAACGGTAGTGAATTCAGGGTTGTGTTTGGGGTCCATACCTTCGTTACGGAAAATACGTCCGATTTCATAAACCCTATCCATACCGCCTACAATAAGGCGCTTAAGCGGAAGTTCGGTTGCTATTCGCATATACATAGGAATATTTAATGTATTATGATGTGTAACAAACGGACGCGCTGCCGCACCGCCTACTATTGTGTTAAGTACAGGGGTTTCAACCTCGATGTAGTTCATATTGTCAAGATAGTTGCGCATAAACTTAATGAACTGTGAGCGAATTACAAAATTGCGTTTAACATCCGCGTTCATAATTAAGTCAACATATCTTTGACGGAAGCGTAAATCGTTATTGGTCAGTCCATGGAATTTTTCGGGTAACGGCAACAAAGATTTTGATAAAAGAATAATACTTGTTGCGTGAACCGAAATTTCACCAGTCTGGGTTTTGAAAACAAAACCTTCAACACCAACAATATCGCCGATATCCCACTTTTTAAAGCCTGCGTAAACATCTTCGCCAACATCGTCACGGCGAACATAAAGCTGAATTTTACCGCTTGAGTCACTAAGACCTACGAAACTTGCCTTACCCATAATTCTGCGGGCAACAATTCTGCCTGCGATTTTAACGGTTTTACCTTCAAGGCTTTCAAAGTTATCCTTAATGTTTTGTGAATCATTATCAAAATCAAATTTTGTAATAACAAACGGGTCCTTGCCTGCTTCTTTCAAAGTAGCAAGTTTTTCACGTCTTATTTTTACTATTTCGTTAAAATCCTGCTCAACAGGTGCATTTTTCTTTGTATTATTTTGTTCCATTATGTCACTTCCTAAGTGGAAAATCTTATTTTTTTGAAATTTCCAAAATTTTGAATTTAAGTTCTCCTGCAGGAGCATCTACAATAACTTCGTCACCGATTTTTTTGCCTAAAAGCGCTTTACCTAAGGGGGATTCATCCGAAATTTTACCTTCTAAGGGGTTTGCTTCGGTAGAACCTACCACGCGGTATTCACACTCTTCATCAAATTCCATATCAAGTGCTTTTACTTTAACACCGATAACAACGGTTTTCGCACTGCCTTTAACATCTTCAATAATTTCAACATTTTTAAGCATAGCTTCAAGTTCAATAATTCTTGCTTCAATTTTAGCCTGCTCGTTCTTTGCTTCGTCATATTCGCTGTTTTCGGAAAGGTCACCGTAACCACGCGCAACCTTGATTTTTTCGGCAATATCTGCCCTTCCTTTAGTTTTAAGCATCTCCAACTCGTCTTGGAGTTTGATTAATCCGTCTTCGGTAATTTTAATAGTTTTCGCCATCTCAAAAAACCACCTTTATTTATTTTATACCTGGACTTGCTCATATAAATCCTATTATATTATTATTTGCCTATAAAGTCAAATAAAACTTTTTTACATATAAAAATAGAACAAACTTCGGTAAAGTTTTTACCAAAATTCATTCTATACAGAAATTTATTTAATATTCATTATTCGCAAAACCTATGTTTTCCAATGGTAGTAATAACAGGTCTTGAAAAAATCCATTTGTTTGTTGCGGTTGTTGGGTTATAGTAATAAATCGCGCCACCGCTTGGGTCAAGGCCGTTAATCGCATCCCTTGCGGCTGAATAGGCGCTGTCGGCAATAGGCTCGTAAAACTGCCCGTCATCAAGGCAGGAAAAAGCGCCCCTTTGATAAATAACCCCCGAAAGCGTATCAGGAAAAGACGGGTGTTCAATACGGTTTAGTATAACCGCTCCCACCGCTACCTGACCTAAATATGCTTCGCCGCGCGCCTCTGCCGAAATTGTTCTTGCCAAAAGTTCATAATCCCCCGAATCATAACCGCCGAAATTCTGGCTATCCCCCGTAATACCAAGCGCTTTAAGGGTATTTTCACCCGCTATTCCGTCAACAGTTAGTCCGTTATCCCTTTGAAAGTTCATCACCGCGTTTTTTGTAAGTGTGCCGAAAATACCGTCAATACTGCTTGTAAAATATCCCCTGTCGCGTAAAGCGGTTTGTATTTGCCTTACTTCTTCAGAACGCGAGCCTATTTTCGAAAGTGCCGAAACGGTTATAAGACTAACCGAAATAATAAGACCAATGCATAAAACAACCTTAAAAATTTTATTCATCCAAATACCACCTTTGGTAGTATTTTTTCCCTTTTAATGTTTTTTATTACAAAGTATGCTTTTCTTTCAAAAACTTACCCTTTTTTACACCGCAGTATGACAAAATATTTAAGGCTGGGCATTTATAATATAACGGTAAAATTATGTTTTATTTACGGCGGTGATAGAAATTGAAAGATATTGTAAAAATATCAACAAAAATTGAAAACTTTAAACCCAAGGAATTATTTTTAGCAGCCTTTTCTCATATTTTGGTGGCTGTTTGCGGATTTGTCTTTGCAAGAGCGATAGTGTTGGACAAGTTGTTACCCTTTGGTATCTCCCTGATTGCAGGCTGTACTATTACATATACTCCTGCTTGCGCGATAGGCGTTTTTATCGGCTATTTTATACCCGCAGTGCAAAACAACGCTTTTAAGTATCTTGCCTGCCTTTTTGCTATAGTTGCCATAAAACTGCTTTTGGGCAACTACAAAAAAATTGTGAATAACGCAATATTTTTAAGTTTTATAACACTTATTTCCCTTACCTTAATTTCGGCAGTATCCCTTAAAAGTATGGGCGGAAATTTCATTGATATTTTAAGCGAATCGCTTTTGTCTTCGGCGGGAACATTTTTTGTAAGCCGTTCTTTTAAAATACTTTCAAAAAACGCAGTCGGTCTTTCGCCCGATGAATTAGCAACAATACTTATTGTAATAAACATTTTACTTTTGGGACTTAATGGCGCAAATCTTTTTGGGGTATCACTCGGCAGAATTTTAAGCGTTATGCTAATACTTACTTCCTCAAAATACGGCGGTATAATTTCGGGGGCAATAAGCGGAATTACAGTTGCCTTTACAATGTGTCTAGGCGGAGTTTCGGGTATTATAGGCGTAACCTTTGCGGTTGCGGGGCTAATGGCAGGAATATTCTCTGCCTTGGGTAAATACGCGCAGGTTTTTATAGTGGTTATATTCAGTTTTATAGGTGCAGTTTCCACAAAGGAAATCAGTCTTATACCCCAAACGGTGATAGAGTCGGCTTTAGGCTCGGTACTGTTTTTAATTTTACCGCGGGATGCAGGTATAATTTTAGGTAAAATATTTTCGGCATATCCCAAACTTTCAATACCCACAGGGTTTAAAAAATCACTTACAATGCGGCTTAAATTAGCATCTAACGCGCTTAAAGATGTTTCCGAAACGGTAGATCAGGTTTCCTATCAACTTTCAAAAATAAATTCCCCCGATTTTGGTACAGTTATAGACTTAATTGAACAAGACGCCTGCGCGGGCTGTAAACTAAGACTTCACTGTTGGGAGAAGAAACGGGAAGATACGGTGAACGCGGTGCTTGAAATTACAAAAGCCGTAAAACAAGGTGACAACACCCCCGAAAATGCCGCACCGCAAGAATTTAAGGGCAGATGTTTGCGTGTGTCGCGTGTGGCAAATTCGGCTTATAAACGCTATACTGACTACGCTTCAAGAATTGCGGCCGAAAACCGAATTGACGAAGTGCGTTCGGTTGTATCAGACCAATTTGACGGTATTTCTTCAATGCTGAGTGATTTGGCGGAAGATTTTGAAATGCAAGAAAGATTTGATAATTCCGCCGCCGAAAACGCCGCCGCGGCGCTTAAAAATTTAAATATTCATATAGATGAATGTAGCAGCCGTGTTGACAAATACGGCAGAATGACCATTGAACTTAAACTTAAAAAAACACCCGAACTTGTTATAAACAAGGCACAGGTTATGCGACTGGTTTCGGTGGTGTGCGAGCGCGATTTTGATGCACCGAGTGTAAGTGAAGTTGGTGGAGACGTTTATATCGTCCTTAATGAACACGCGGATATTACGGTAGATTTTGGGGCAGAACAGTCAAGTGCAAATGATAACACAATGTGCGGAGACGCTTATAAATATTTTAATGACGGCAAAGGCCATTTTATAATGATATTGAGCGACGGTATGGGTACAGGCGGCAGAGCCGCTGTAGACGGCGCTATGGCATCAGGACTGATGAGCCGACTTATTAAAGCAGGTTTTGGCTTTAACTGTTCCCTTAAAATTTTAAATTCTTCTATGCTTTTTAAATCTACCGATGAATCTTTAGCCACTGTTGATATCGCGAGTATTGACCTTTATACCGGTATGACCGAACTTTATAAAGCAGGCGCCGCTCCTACAATTGTTCGCCGTTCGGGTAAAACGGGCAAAGCCGAAAGCACTTCCCTGCCCGCCGGTATTTTACGGGAAATCGGTTTTGACAGAGCGGCTATTAAATGCAAAATCGGTGATATAGTTGTCCTTATGTCAGACGGGGCAACAAGCGAAGGCACTGACTGGATACGCGCCGAAATTGAATGTTGGCAGCAAGGCAGTGCGCAGGATTTGGCAGAGCATTTATGCGCTTGCGCTAAACGCCGCCGCACCGAAAAACGTCAGGATGATATAACAGTCTTGTGTGCAATACTAAATAAGGCAGTATAAAAAAGGTACAGTAAGCAAATTGCTTACTGTACCTTTTATTTAAAACTGTTATAAACTTGATTTGTTTCTAAGTCTTTCCATAAAAATTCGCCGTTTTGGAGTGTCATATAACTGTGACAGGAATTTTCCTTAGGTATTGAAACCGAACCGCAATTCATATAAATATAATCATCATTTATTTCGCATTTTGGTACGTGGGTATGTCCATTTATTAAAATATCGCCTTTGCAAAGCGGCGGCAAATTTTTTGGGTTATATTTGTGCCCGTGAGTTGCATACATTAATTTATCACCAACAGGTACTACAGCGTAATCTGCCATAACGGGAAATTCCAATACCATTTGGTCAACTTCTGCTTCACAGTTGCCCCTTACGCATAAAATTTTATCTTTAAGCGGGTTTAACATTTCTATTACTTGCTTTGGCGCATAACCTTTAGGCAAATCGTTACGCGGACCGTGGTAAAGAATATCCCCCAAAAGAATTATTTTATCTGCCTTTTCTTCTTTTGTTGCCTTTAATAGCAAATCACAATAATAAGCAGAACCGTGTATATCCGATGCGATTATAAACTTCATTTTTTACTCCTTAATAAGTACTTTTTCAATTTTTCCGAAAATCATATTATGAAAATCTTTATCTTTATAATGTTCAAGCGGTTGGCTTTCGGTAAAACAGTCTTCGCTTAACTGCTGAGAATATTGCTTTTTACATATAATTACAAGATTTGCTTCACTAAAATAAACCGTATTATCCGCAAAAACGGGTGTTAAATTCGCAAGTTCGGTTTTATTGACATCTCTGCCCGATTTACTGCCGCAAACTTTATGAATATCTTTATTATCGCCGTAAAAACTAAGGGCATAATAATCATTATTGTTTACAAATTCCATTGTATATCTTTGCGGACGAATCATAGCAATAGCCATATCCACGCCCCACATTTCGCCCATAAAGCCCCAGGAAGCAGTCATCATATTATAATCTTCTTTACTTCCCGCTGAAATCAGCATCCATTCGTCTGCAGTTTTTTCTATAAGGTTACCTTTTATTTCTTTTGCGGAAATTTCTTTAAACATAAAAAACACCTCTATAGTCATTATACTTTAAGATATGCATCATTTCAATCATTTATTTGACTTTAGTCTCATATTATGGTATTTTAGAAATAGTAAATTTTAGGAGTGTTACAATGAAAAATATTTTTTTAAAAGCAACTGTAAAGTGGCTTATATCTCTTATTGTAATTGCGCTTTTGTATTGGTTTATGCTTCCGCCAATCAATATAAAAAGCCGTGAATTTTTAAGTTTTTTAACCTTTTCGGTAATAATTTGCGTGGTTATAAACGCATTTTCACAGGTTATTGATTTAATTAAAAATACATCAAATAACGATACTAGGGTTTTAGGTGTTCCAAGACTAAATTTAAAATCAATTGGCAAACCTATCAAATTCGCTTTTATTATAGTTTTAGCAGTTGTAGTATTAAGCGCTATAGCATCGGTTATAGGTGCAGAAATTTTCAATGCTAAAAGGTATAATCAACTTATCACCATGACTGACGGTGACTTCACAAAGGACATTGCCGAACTAAGCAAAGAGCAAATTCCCGTTGTTGATAAAGGCACCGCTTCGCGTTTAGGACAAAGAAAATTGGGCGAAATGTCTGACCTTGTTTCACAATTTGAAATTCAAGAACTTTACACACAGATTAATTACAAAGGCAAACCCGTACGTGTAACACCTTTGGTATACGGAGATATTATAAAATGGCTTAATAACCAATCAAACGGTATTCCCGCCTATATCACGGTTGATATGACCACTCAGGAAACCACCCTTGTAAGACTTAAAGACGGTATTAAATACTCCCCCAGCGAATTTTTAATGCGCGACCTTAACCGTGCGCTTCGCTTTAAATACCCAACCAAGATTTTCGGCAACATTTCTTTCGAAATCGACGATGACGGCACACCGTTCTGGGTAGCGTCCACAGTTGATTACAAAATAGGTTACTGGAGCGGTGAGGATATTAACGGCGCTATTCTTTTAAATGCCGTTACGGGTGAAAGCGAATTCTACAAAAAGGACGAAATTCCAACTTGGGTTGATCAGGTTTATGATTCCGATATGATTTTAATGCAACTCAATTATAACGGAAAATACCGTTCGGGATTCTTTAATTCAATCTTTGGCCAACGCGGAGTTTTGCAGGCAACCGACGGTTACAACTATCTTGCAATCAATGATGATGTTTATTTGTATACAGGTATGACCTCGGTTACAAGCGACGAATCTAACGTAGGCTTTGTTCTTACAAACTTACGCACAAAGGAAACCAAGTTTTATTCAATCCCAGGTGCTGAAGAATACTCCGCAATGTCTTCTGCCGAAGGTCAGGTACAACACCTTAATTATACCGCCACCTTCCCGTTACTTCTAAATGTATCTAACAGACCTACCTACTTTATGTCACTTAAGGACGGTGCGGGGCTTGTTAAAATGTACGCTTTTGTTGATGTTAACCAGTACCAGATAGTAGGTACAGGCAGTACTGTAGATGGGGCGCGAGAAGACTATATTTCCAAACTTAAAACCGAAAATGTTACCGATGTGCCCGCAGGCGAAAACACTAATGTTAGCGGTATTATTGAAAAAATAAATTCCGCTGTTGTAGACGGTAACACAGTCTACTTTATAAAACTGCAAGAAAACGACACTATATACTCTATTCCGATTACTGTATCTGATATGCTGGTATTTGCCGAAAGCGGTCAGTCGGTAGTAATCGAACTAAACGGCTCTGCAGTTAATTCAATCAAATTTAACTAACGCAAAACAGGTGAGAAAATTCTCACCTGTTTTTATTTAATGAAATATAAATTTCTTTTACTTCCTGCCTTAAATTTGCGTTTTCGGGTAATTTGAGTTTAGGGTCGCTATTTAAAAGTTGTTCTGCTTGTTTTTTAGCGGTTAGCAAAACCTGTTTATCGGCAAAAATATCGGCGATTCGCATTTGGGGAATACCGTGTTGACGGTTACCTAAAAAGTCACCGGGACCGCGAAGTTCGAGGTCATAATCAGCAATCTCAAACCCGTCACTGCTTTTCTTGATAATATCAAGGCGTTTTTCGGTATCGGGGGAATTGGTGTCCGAAATTAAAATACAGTCGGATTTATATTGCCCTCTGCCTATTCGTCCTCTTAACTGATGAAGTTGCGAAAGGCCGAAACGCTCGGAATTTTCTATTACCATTATAACGGCATTAGGCACATCAATACCCACTTCAATAACGGTTGTAGCAATAAGCAACTGAATTTCACCTTCAGCGAACTTACGCATAACTTCCTCTTTTTGTGCCGCTTTCATTTTGCCATGTAAAAGACCTAAAGAATAATCCTTAAACTCATTATCTTTAAGCTTCTCGTAATATTCAGTAGCCGAAGTGATATCAGTTTGCTCATTTTCTTCCACCAAAGGACATACAATATACCCTTGCCTACCCGAATCTAAAAACTTCTTTATATAATTATAAATTCTCGGTCTGTAGGAAGAATCGACACAGTATGTATCAATCTTCTGTCTTCCTTTGGGATAAGCATCAATAATGCTTATATCAAGGTCTCCGTAGAGTATATGCGCCAAAGTTTGCGGAATGGGTGTTGCCGACATAACAAGGGTATGGGGATTTTGCCCCTTTGCAGTAAGCCTGCCTCTTTGCGCCACACCGAAACGGTGTTGTTCATCGGTTATAACAAGTCCTAAATTTTGGAATTCAACATCATTAACAATAAGGGCATGTGTTCCGATAATAACATCAATTTCACCGTTTTTAAGTTGTGCTTTTATTTCGGTTTTTTGCTTTTTGGTAAGTGCTCCCGTAAGCAAACCGCATTTAATGCCTGTGTTTTCAACAATAGAACAAAATGTTTTGTAATGCTGTTCTGCCAAAATTTCGGTAGGTGCCATTAATGCCGACTGATAACCGTTTTTTGCCGCAACAAAGCAAAGCGCCGCCGCAACAACCGTTTTACCGCTACCAACGTCTCCTTGAACAAGTCTGCTCATTGGTCTGCCCGACTGCATATCACTGATACACTCATTCACAACCCGTTTTTGTGCATCAGTAAGCAGGAATGGGAGCATATTTTGAAATTCTTCGAAATCATTTCTTTTTATAACGCAACCGCTTAAAGTGTACGATTTGGTTTTTAATACCGAAAGGGCTACCTGTAAACAAAAAAGTTCCTCAAAAACAAGGCGCTTTTTTGCCCTTTCAAAAGATTCCTTGGTTTTTGGAAAATGTATATTTTCGAGCGCATATTTAATATCGCAAAGTTCATTTGCCTTACGAATATCTTCATTCAAAACTTCCGGCATTTCCACCTGCGATAATGCCGTTTTCACAAGTTTTTGAATAGTAGCCGACGGCATATTTTTACTCGCAGCATAAATCGGCTCTATTCCGTTATACAAAGCCTCTTTAATAATAGGCGAATTCATCTGCCTTAAGATATAACTGCCCTCAAACTTACCGTAAAAAAGGTATTCACCGCCAAAATTAAGGCGCTCTGCCAAATACTTTTGGTTAAACAAACTTACTGCAAATCTGCCGCTTTGATCCTCTGCCAAAAATTTGTATATAGTAATTCCCCTGCGGGTTTCAACCGTTTCA
>JAZSDM010000015.1:0-14286 GCA_045531145.1 Acutalibacteraceae bacterium
GCCATATCAATGCTCATTTCAATCTTTTCGGTAAGATCATGTACACTAAAGTTACGAAGCGCTACCGAGAAGGTTGTTTCGTTCATATACATTTGAGCAAGATAATAGTCGTTCCAATGCCAAACTATTGAGAAGAGTAAAACTGTTATTATTGCAGAACCCGATGACGGAATAACAATACTTAAGAATGTACGCCAAGCACCTGCACCGTCAATCCATGCTGCTTCTTCAAGTTCTTTTGGAAGACCTTTAAAGAACTGCGTATATATATAAATGAATAAGCCGCCCTTTAAACCTACAGCAGTTAAAGCAGGTAAATAGAACACCAAAGGTGTACCTATTATATCAGGTCTGATATCAGTGCCTATCAGTTTGGAAATTAAACCGAGAATTCCGAAAACGTCCATATAACTGAAGTTTATGTAACTGGGGATGATTATCATCATTGAAGGAACAAGGATGTTAAGAATCATAATTCCCATCAATAAACCTTTGCCCTTAATATCAAATCTTGCAAGACCGTAAGCCGCAACAGCAGTTGAACAGAACTGTATTAATGCTGCAAATATTTCGTATACAACGGTACGCATGAAATTTTCCGGTATATCAAAAACCGTAAAAGCATCTCTTATGTTACCAAAGTAAATAGATTTTGGAACCCAAGTAACCGTTACATCGTATGAATCCGAAAAGCCTTTAACAGCGTTTACTATTATATATAGGAAGGGATAAAGCAAAACATAACTCATCGACAGGAAAAATGCATATCTGAATATATATGTAAGTGCCGTCGCTGATGTCCTCTTTAAAACCGAAGATTTAATTTTCATTACATTGTACCCCCTGCAACAACCTTGAAATTTTTAACCTTAAACACCGCTGTTTGCAGGTTAATTTGAAAAACGTTATTCGATTTGCTGGTAAAATTCATCATTACACCATCCGTTTTGGGTCTTTTTGGCGGATTTGTCATTATAATGGTTATAACTGACCAAATATTCGCAAATATATGATACAACATTTCGGCTCATTCCACAATAGCACAATGTTGCATCACCATAGTTTAAGGTTGCGCGTTTTTTTTAAAAACTACAAACAAATGCCATATTCTTTTGTGCTTATTAAACAATTGGGAAGTCATTTTGCGCTAATTTTCGACTTAATAATTGTAAAATAATGCCAAACGAAAAAAAATCAATTGGTTAAAAACTTGAAAATTATGCAACATCGTGCTACAATATATAGTGAAAACAACCTTGATTCAACTCACTACACCGCACTATATAACAAAAGTAGTATAAAACACAATAACTTATTCGGACTGTTTTTGCACAAAACTTTATATACTGTTCATATACAATCGCGGAGGTTTCTATAATGGAACTTAATAATTTATCCCGTTTTTTATGGAGCGATTCTTCTGTAAAAAACAGCGAATACATAAATCTGGTGCAGGCAGGCTGGAATAAAAGTCTGCCGGACAATTCCTATTCACACTACAGAGATATGTATATTATTCACGTCATAAAAAGCGGCACCGGAATAGTAGAAACCGGCGGTCACCGTTATACATTGGGCAAAAACGAAGCCTTTTTGGTAAGACCTAACCAATTGACCGTTCAAACAGCCGACAGTAAAGACCCTTGGGAATTATATTATTTTTCTTTTAAGGGTGATTTTTCAGAAGAAATTTTAAACAAAACTACTTTTCAAAACGGCGGTTTTTACTCTGCTGTAACCGACGACTCAATTTGTGATATTATAAAGCAAATTGCCATTGATTTAAACCAACATCCTGAACAGGAAGTCCGCACTTTTGAGTATTTATTTAAAATGCTTTCCTTTTTTGACAAGGCTAACAACCAAACTCCCTCACGCAAAATAAATGATGACTTCGTATATCAAAAATATATTTCAATCGTTCAGGAATACATACAGTTAAATTTCACAAAACAGATTAAAATTTCCGAGCTTGCCGCACGTTTAGGTCTTAGTCGCTCCCACCTTTACCGAGTTTTCAAATCCTGTACCGGTAAAAGTATTGAAGATTATGTTGTTTCGGTGCGAATCAATACCGCGCGCAGTCTCTTGGCCGACACTGATTTATCCTGTTCTTCTGTTGCAATGTCGGTAGGATATGCACATTATACAACCTTTTTTAAAATGTTTAAATTAAACACAGGCTATACTCCCCAGCAGTATCGCGATATTGCAAAAGCAACCTCACCTGTCAACAAACATTAGAAATTTAGTATAATATTAAGGATTGCCTATAATAACCGTATTATAGACAATCCTTGTATATTTTTCAGACTTTTAAAAACCGCTTGACTTAATATGTCAATTTTAGTAAAATAATTATGTAAAAAATATAAAAGCCGATATGCAGAACACATCGGCTTTATATGGAGCTGAAGATGGGACTCGAACCCACGACCTGCTGATTACGAATCAGCTGCTCTACCAACTGAGCCACTCCAGCATTTTGTGCAAATATCATTATACCTGTTAAAAACTCAGCAGTCAAGAAAATTTTTAGGCGGTGTTAATATGGATTTAGAAGTTAACAAGCGTATAAAAGAAGCCCGCAAAAAACTACATTATACACAGGGTCAAGTAGCCGAATATATGGGTATGAAGTGCAGTACTTATTCCCAAATGGAACGTAAAGGTTCAATATCGGTAGAAAGGGCTAAAAAACTGGCAGAAATCTTAAATGCTGACCCCGACTATATTATCTACGGTCAACCAAAAAGCAATGCTATTGATTTTTCACCCGAAAAAACTGTCGTTTTGCCTGTTAATGACCCCCAATCATTTTTGGATAAAATTAAAAACGGCCAAGAGGAACTCGTTTTAACAAACAGCGAAAAAAATATCATAAAAAATTATCGCACCCTTAAAGATAGCGATAAAAAGGATGTTTGGGAATACATTCAAAGCAAAACGAAAAAATAAATTCAATTTCTTCTTTGGTGGTAAAAATGGAACTAAACTCAAAAAACATTAAAAAAATATTGTTAATAGTATTTTTATCCTCTGTAATAGTGGCTGCCGTTTTTAATTTTGACGGTGTGTTAACTTTTTTTGGTAAAATATTTTCTTTCATAAGCCCCGTTGTTTTAGCTCTTTGCATTGCATTTGTACTTAATGTACCGCTTGGTGCATTGGAAAACAGGGTTTTTAAATTTATGGATAAAAGTCGGCGCAAATTTGTTCGTAAACTGCGTCGTCCTATTTGTATAACACTTACCTATTTGTTAGCATTAGGCATTATTTCGCTTTTGGTATTGGTTATCATCCCTGATATTATTGACACTATTATATATATCGTGGACAAGCTTCCCTCTTTTGTAACAACAGCGAACGATTGGTTGGTTGCTACATTTACGGGTCTTGGTTTTGCGACTGAAGATATACCGTTACTTAAATTTGATTTTTCTTCCTTTGCAACAAACTTAAAAGATTTGCTTTCGTCCTATTCAAGCAAAATTGTAGGTGACGCGGTTACCATTACAACATCCCTTATAGGCGGTGTGTTTGACACTGTGTTCAGTCTGGTAATTTCAGTTTATACGTTAGCTCAAAAGGAAAGAATCGGCAGATTTGTGAAAAATGTTATAGATACTTTTATACCCCAAAAAACCGCATCCGCTGTATATCATGTTGCCAGTCAGGCATCCGATTCTTTTTCAAAATTCATCGGCGGTCAGCTTGCCGAATCGGGTATTTTGGGTGTGCTTTGCTATATCGGTATGCTGATTTTCGGCTTCCCCAACGCACCGATTATTTCGGTTTTAATCTGCGTAACCTCATTAGTACCTATTGTGGGTGCGCTTGTGGGCGTATTTATCGGTGCTTTGCTGATTTTAATTACAAACCCAATAAAAGCACTGCTATTTGTTTTGTTTATTATTATCTTACAACAAATCGAGGGCAATATTATTTACCCCCGTGTAGTAGGTAAAGCGGTAGGCCTCCCCGGAATAATCGTTATCAGCGCTGTTTTAATAGGAGGCAATGTCGGTGGTATTCTGGGTGCTTTAATCGCCGTTCCGATTTCGGCAGTGATTTATACTCTGTTAAAAGAAGCAATTAATAACCACAAATCACACGAGGTATAAATCTATTTGAAAAGCAAAAAATGTAGTTTAATAAAAAATGCTATGCTCTCGCATAGCATTTTTTATTTACAGTATTATCAATTCTTTTGTACTTTCAGTAAAGTTTTCAAAGCCGTCTTCGGTAACTAAAATCATATCTTCAATCCTTACGCCGAATTCATTTTCTAAATAAATCCCCGGTTCTACGGTTATTACCGTACCGCTCTTAATCGGCGTTTCGTCGCGTGTATTAAATGCGGGGCTTTCGTGTATCTCAATTCCCACACTGTGACCGAGTCCGTGACCGAAGCAACCTTCAAATCCGCTACTGTAAATTATATTGCGCGCAACCGCGTCTATATCCTTACAAACCACTCCTGCTTTTATGAATTTTAATGCTTCGTTTTGCGCTTTTAGAACCGTATTGTAAACAAATTTTTGCCGTTCACTTACACAGCCTACCGCTACAGTGCGCGTCATATCAGAGCAGTATCCCCCTGCAACCGCACCAAAATCCATTGTAAAAAAATCGCCTTTTTCAATTTTTTTATCGGTCGGTACACCGTGCGGCAAAGATGTGTTTTTACCTGATATTGCTATAGTATCAAAGGCTATACCCTCACTCCCGTTTTTGCGCATAAAAAATTCCATTTCAAGCGCAATTTCCTTTTCAGTGCGGTCAGCCTCAATTCTTTCCAAAATAAACTCAAATGTTTTATCGGTTATAGCTTGTGCTTGCTTTATAAGTTTTACTTCATCCCTACTTTTCACGCTGCGAAGATTTTTAATAAACTCCTCTGCAATGTTTTGGTTGCTTATTTCTATTTCGGGATAATTTTGTTTTAAAACTTCAAATTTTGCAACGCTTAAACTTTCAGTTTCCAAGAAAACCGTTTTGATTTTCTGCTTTGCCAAAATTTCACCGATTTGTGCATAAAGTCTTTCAGAGAGAACTACTTCCAAATTTTTTACTGTGTTCTTTGCCTTTTCAAAATAACGAAAATCCACAAGCAAAAAACTATGCGTTTTGGTTATTACAACCGCCCCCGCAGACGAAACAAAGTTTGAAAAATATAAACGGTTTGATTTATCAAATAAAATCACCGCCGTATTATTACTTAAAAAGTCTTGTAATTTTTGAATTTTCTTAAGTGTCATTTTTTCTTCCCCTTAAAATAGGTATAACTTTATCAGACAATGTTATTATTGAAAACAGGTTTATTATAAGCATTAAACCGTTAAAAAATTCTGCCACGCGCCAGACCGTGCTAACATTTAAAACCGCTCCCAAAATGCAAAACACAGGATAAATAAAAGTGAATATTTTTTTACCCTTATTACCGAATAAATAGCGGCTGCAAGTTATTCCGTAAACTGCCCAACCTATAATGCTTGAAATTCCGAAAAGGCACAGCATAACCGCCAAAGCACCCTGCGAAAAATTACCGTAAACCAGCGAAAAAGCATCTATTATAGACACCCATTCGGAAGTACCATAATCTATAATAACTCCACTGCAAAGAATTGTCAATGCCGTTAAAGTACATAACACGATAGTATCTAAGAATACTTCAAAAACACCGTAAAGACCTTGCTTATAAGCATTATTTTCTTGTGCTAATGAATATGCCATTGCCGCAGTGCCAAGTCCCGCCTCGTTAGAAAACACACCCTTTGAAGCACCCGTCAAAGCAGTACTTAAAACCGAGCCTACTGCTCCGCCAGTAACCGCCGACGGATTAAACGCGCCCTTTATAATTTGCAAAAAACATTCTGGCAAAGACTCAATATTCACAAATATAATCCCTAAACATAAAGCTATGTATAAAAGTGACATAAGCGGTACCGCTTTGGTTGTGAAACTGCTTATTTTGGAAACTCCGCCTATAACCACAATCGCAGTGATTACCGCAAAAATCACTCCCGCAGGAACGCGGACTCCCATATTTTGTCCTAAACATAACACCGCCGAATTTGTTTGAATAATATTTCCGCTGCAAAAACAGGAAAAAACACCTATAAAAGCATAAATTTTTGCTAAAAAATTAAATTTCGGGGACATTCCCTCTTGAATATAGTACATAGGTCCGCCGAAATTTTCGTTATTCGCCTTTTGTTTAAAAATAATTGCAGTCACAATTTCTGCTGATTTTACGCACATAGCAACTGCCGCACTCACCCACATCCAGAAAACCGCACCTGCACCTCCCACTGCAACTGCCGATGCAACACCCACTATGTTTCCTGTGCCAACCGTTGCCGCAAGTGAATTACAAGCAGATTGAAAAGAGGTTGCCCCTTTTTTGCTGTCGCCTTCAAAACTGAAAAACTCCCTTACGGAAGCCTTTAAATTTCTAAACTGGTATCCCTTGGTTTTAACGGTAAAATAAATACCCGAAAACATTAAAAATGTAAAGGGCAACATACCCGAAATTAAACTTTCTAAAAATTTTAATGTAGCACTCATACAAATATCCTATCTTCTTTTTAATTTATATTATTATTTTTAAAAATTTTTTATGATATTTGTTGAGATTTTTAATTAGTTATTGTATAATGACTATATATATGTATTTTTAGGAAGTGAGCATATAGTTTACCTTGATAACAGTGCAACCACAAAACCTTGTGGTAAAGCAATTGATTATATGAATAACGCCCTTAAAGAAAATTGGGGAAATCCGTCCTCCCTGCATTTGCTTGGAATGAATGCGGAAAATGTTTTGACCTCTGCCAGAGAATGTGTTGCAAAATCCATTTTTGCAAAGCCGAATGAAATTATTTTCACCTCAGGCGGAACCGAAGCTAATAATATGGCAATAATGTCGGCTGTGTCCCGTAAAAACCGCGGAAACCGCATTATTACAACCTCAATTGAGCACCCATCGGTTTTGGAAACTGTTAAAAGGCTTGAAAAAGAGGGGTTTGAGGTTATTTATCTTAAGGTTCAAAAAAACGGTGTTATTTCGCTTAACGAACTTGAAAACGCCTTAAACCAAAAAACGATACTTGTAAGCATTATGCTTGTTAATAACGAGGTTGGCTCTATTCAACCAATTGAGCAGGCGGTAAAACTTGTAAAACAAAAATCCCCTAACGCGTTTTTCCACTGTGACGCGGTACAAGCCTACGGCAAAATGCCTATTAATGTTAACCGTTTAGGAGTCGATATGCTTACCGCCAGCGGACATAAAGTTCATGCGCCTAAAGGCATCGGTTTTTTATACATTAATTCCAAAACCCATATTTCCCCTTTTATTACAGGCGGCGGGCAGGAAAAAGGTATGCGTTCGGGCACTGAATCGGTACCGCTTATCGCTTCCCTTATGGGCGCTGTTGAAGATTTTCCCGATTTACAAAAACAGCTTACCTTGACCCGTGAAATTTATGATTACACTAAACAACTTTTCAGTAAGTGTCCTATTATTACCGTAAACTCTACCGACGAGGGTCTTCCCTTTGTTATGAATATATCGGTAAACGGCTACCGTTCCGAAACTTTGCTTCACTTTTTGGAAATGAAAGATATTTATGTTTCAAGCGGTTCTGCTTGCTCAAAGGGTAATACAAGTTATGTGCTTAAAGAAATGGGCATTAATCCGAAAAGTATTGATTCTGCCCTTCGCTTAAGTTTTTCTAAACATACTTCTAAGCAGGACATTGATTTATTTTTTGAAGAAATTTTATCAGCCACCAAAAAATTAAGAAAGGCATAAAAATGAAAGAAATTATACTTATAAAAAACGGTGAATTGACCTTAAAAGGTCTTAATCGCAGTAATTTTGAAGATATTTTAATAAAAAACATCCGCCGCAGACTTAAAAGTTTGGGTGAAGTTGACATCCGCAAGGCACAATCAACAATTTATATTGAGCCGAAGAGCGACGATTTTGATTTTGCCGAGGCTTTAGAACGCGTAAAACTGATTTTCGGTATTGCCGCTTTTTCGCGTGCGTGTGTCTGCAAAAAAGATATGCAGGATATTCTTACCAAATCGGTTGAATATTTAAGCGGCAGTCTGGAAAACATAAAAACATTCAAGGTGGAAGCCAAGCGTTCTGACAAGAATTTCCCCCTCACCTCACCCGAAATTTGCCGTGAGGTTGGCGGTAAACTTTTATCGGCTTTTCATCACTTAAAGGTTGACGTTCATAATCCCGATATTGTTGTATATGTCGAGATACGCGACTATTATGCCTATATCCGCGCTGAACAAATTCACGGCGCAGGCGGTTTGCCCGTAGGTACTGCAGGTACCGCTTCAATACTCATTTCAGGCGGAATTGACAGTCCTGTTGCCGCTTGGACAATGGCAAAACGCGGCCTAAGGCTTAACGCCATACATTTTGCAAGTCCGCCCTACACAAGCCCCCGAGCAGAACAAAAGGTAAAAACTTTGCTTTCTAAAGTAGCTCGTTACAGCGGAACAATAAACCTTGCAATAGTCCCCTTTACCGAAATTCAGGACCAAATTGCAAAAAACTGTCCCGAAGAGTATTTCACCCTTATAATGCGCAGAATGATGATGCGTATATCCGAAAAAATCGCAAAAGATTCAGGCAGTTTAGCTCTTATTACGGGTGAGAGTTTAGGTCAGGTTGCAAGCCAGACTTTACCCGCACTTGTAACCACCGATTATGTAACAAATATGCCGGTGCTTCGCCCCTTGATTGGTATGGACAAAGAGGAAATTATCACTATTTCCCGTAATATTGATACTTTCGAAACCTCTATCCTGCCGTTTGAAGACTGTTGTACCGTATTTACACCAAAGCATCCTAAAACCCGTCCCACGCTTGAATCCTGCGAAGTTGCGGAAAACGCTTTGGATATAGATACCCTTATCGAAAAGGCTATAAGCGAAACTGATTACACCTATATTGAATGAGAGGTTTAAACTTTGATTAACACCCTGTTGTTTGAAAAAGCGCAGCAAACGGTAGATTTGCTCAAACTGTGTAACCTTAAAATCGCCACTGCCGAATCCTGCACCGGCGGTATGGTTTCTTCCTTTATCACCTCGGTTTCGGGTGTGTCAGAAGTTTTTGAAATGGGTGTTACCTCTTATTCATGCAGGATTAAAAATGAAATTTTAAAGGTTAAAAGTAAAACACTCGAACAATTTGGTGCTATAAGTGAATCAACCGCAAGCCAAATGGCAGAAAATATCCGCAAAATATCGGGCGCAGATATCGGCGTTTCGGTAACGGGTGCCGCAGGTCCCGAAGGCTCGGAAGGGCATGACCCCGGTTTTGTCTTTATAGCGTTAAGCCATAAGGACGGTGTTACTGTAAAGCAACTCAACATTGAACCTAAAAGCCGTAATTTTGTGCGCGAGCAAGCAGTATTACACGTTTTTGAACTTATTATAAATTTTCTTAGGGAAGTCAGTAAATGAAAAAAATACAAAACTCATCTTGGTGGACGGATTTTTTGCGTTCTTTTTACACATCGCATTTCCCCACTAAACGCGATAATATGGGTCAAATTGCTTTAAAAAGTGTTTTTTTATTAAGCATAATTTTACTTGTTATTTTCTTTTGTTTAGTAGCGGTTTATTTTACAAACGTAAATTCCGAACAATCTTTAATTACCCAAACCAAACAAACCTTCCTGCAACTCACCGCAGGTCAGGAAACCAATGAAAAGGCATTAAAATATTTTTCAAAACAAAATTCCGATTTAAAGGGTTGGATTTCAATAAAAGGCACTTCGCTTTGTAACCCTATTTATCAGACCGATAACAATTATTACTATCTTTCACACAACCAGTTAAAAGAAAAAAGTGACTTTGGCGCATTATTTTTCGACTGTAATGACCAAATCGCAGACCAAAGCATTGATAAAAATTTTGTTATATACGGTAACAGCCTTGCAAACAATCAACTGTTTTCTTGCCTTAGCAGTTATAAATCTATGTATTTCTATAAACAAAATCCTTTTATAGAATTTTCCACCCTCAATTCCACCGATACATATGTTATATTTGCTACATTTATAATAAACTCTGACCCCAAGGATGATCGTGGATATGTTTTTGAATATAAAAAAGATTCATTCTCTGATCAAAGTGACTTTGATTTTTGGATTAACGATATATCTCAAAGAAGTCTGTACTCGGCTGAAATACCTGTTACTATTGAAGATAGTTTCATTACCCTTGTAACCGATTCGGTTGAGTTTGACGGTGCTAAACTTGTAGTTATGGCACGCAAACTTCACGACGGCGAAAAACCAAATTTTTCGCTTTTGCACATAAACAAAAATCCACGCTATCCTGCAATTTACTACAACCAAAAAGGAATTGAAAATCCCTTTATTTTCAAGGAGGAAGATTATGTTTCACAATATGAAAGCTGACATCATCTACTATAAAACCGCAACCGATTTTGAATTGGAATTCAATCTTTGCGGTTGTTGCAGAATGCGTCTTTTAAGTGATAAGACACCCGATAAAAAATCTTTTGTGCTTTCCCTTGCCCGCGCGGTTTCAAGGAGCAACGTTATACTAATAGCAGGCGCCCTTTTCGGTGAAGGCAATTGTATTGAAGCCGTGACAGAAGCCATAAACACTTCTACCGAAACGGTTGATAATGCCGCTTACGGTATTTCGGGTGACGAACAAATCGAAATTATAAAAGGTTCTACCCCACTTGTCACTCCAGAGGGTTATTTCGGCGGTTGTATTATTGAATCAGGTCCGCAAACCATGATTCTTTTGACCGATAATAAGAGTGTGCGCAAGACTATTATGAAAACCCTCATTCACCCTTATATAGAGGAATTATATGCTGCCGAACTCGGCGGTGAATCTCAATCGGTTACTGAGGAGGAAAACTCCAATTCCCAAATTGTAATTAAAGATGATTATACCGAGGAAGAACCGCCCGAAACTGTAGAGAATCAGGATTTAATCCTCGAACAAGACGATTATGAAGCAGATTCCATAAGTGAAGAAGATATTAACTTAAGTAAAAGTATTGTTTTGGATAACGATGACTCAAACACCCCAGAGCAAGACGATGAAGAAACGATTGATTTGTTCTTTGAACCTACAAAATTGGACCGTCGCACTGTAGAGCGTTTCACTGAGGAATATATGTCTCAAAACAACGATTATAACGAAGAGGAGGACTATTATAAAATAGACAATCCTTCCTATAAAAACGGTTTTAGTCTTGCAGTGTTCATTATCTCAATAATTTTACTCTTGGTTCTTGTGGTTTTATGTTATTGTATTTTCTTTGTACCGGCAGAAGAAGGTATTGCCCCTGCGGCATACTTGCGGGATATTTTCAACACAATGTTCGGTTAAAAAGGTGCTTGTCACCTATTAAATAAAAAGGAGATTAAATATTATGGAAATGTTAAAAAAATTCTTCCCCTATTCCTTTAAGGAGAAAAAAGATGTTGCGGCACTGGTTATCAATATTATCGTTTACGTTATTGTTGGTTTTGTTGCAGGTATTTTAATCGGTTTGCTTTCAATAATACCCATTATCGGTATATTGATTGGTATAATCGGCGCTGCAGTTGACCTTTATGTTCTTATAGGAATTGTCCTCTCGGTACTTGATTACTTAAAAGTTTTAAAATAAAACTTAAATAACACTTACAAAAAACCTGCCCCGATTTTTTTCGGGGCAGGTTTCTGCTTTTTTAGTTTTCGCTGAAAATTACGGTCACATCAGGGTGTAACTGTAAAATTGAAGCAGGTACCATTGGGTCAACAGGACCGAAGAATGCCTTTTCGACAATCTCCTTTTTGGCGGCGCCGTTTGCAACCAAAAGAACTTTTTTAGCCTGCATAATGGACATCATACCCATTGTAATGGCAGTTTTCGGAACTTCATCTTCATTTTGGAAGAAACGTGCATTTGCCTTAATTGTTGATTCATCAAGCACAACTTCGTGAGTAGCAGCCGTAAAAAACTTATCAGGTTCGTTAAAGCCGATATGACCGTCAAGGCCTATACCTAAAAGTTGTAAATCAATACCGCCAAGTTCCTGAATCATGTTGTCATACGCTTCACCCTCGGCGTTTAAGTCAGCGGCACAGCCGTTAGGAACAAAAGTTTTAGCCTTGTCAATATTAACGTGATCAAAAAGATTATCATTCATAAAATAGCGGTAGCTTTGATCGTTAGATCCGTCAAGACCTACATATTCGTCAAGGTTAACACTTGTAACGGTGGAAAAATCGATTTTACCGTTTTTATTATCTTCAATAAGTCTTTTATATGTACCCACAGGCGATGAACCTGTGGCTAAGCCTAAAACACAGTTGGGTTTTACAATAATTTGTGCTGCAATAATATCAGCCGCTTTGTTGCTAAGTTCCTCATAAGTTTTTGTTGTAATGAATTTCATAATAAAACTCCCTTTTGCGATTTGATTTATTCACTTGCGTGGCCTTTTTGCCTTATGACTTTTTCTATCATATCGGCATACTTTTCGCAAAGTTCTTTTGTTTCGCTTTCAATCATTATACGAATTACAGGTTCGGTACCGCTTTCACGAAGTAATGCCCTGCCGTTGCCTGCAATAAGTTTTTCAACCGCATCCTTTTGGGCAAGAACATCACTGTCACTCATAACCGCCGCTTTATCTTTAACCCGAATATTAACAATGTGTTGCGGATAAAGCATAATCGGCTCTACCAATTTGCTAAGTGAAGACTTACGGTCGCACATTTCTTCGGCAATCATAATTGCTGTTAAAATACCGTCACCCGTTGTAGCATATTTCTTCAAAATAATATGACCTGACTGCTCACCGCCAAGGCTAAAGTCATTGTTCTGCATAGCTTCGTATACAAAACGGTCCCCTACCTTAGTCTGTTCGCATTCAATACCGATTTTTTTAAGCGAAGCAAAGAAACCGCTGTTAGACATAACCGTAGCAACAACAGTATTGCCGTTAAGCATTCCGCGTGATTTTAAACGGTTCGCAAGAACATACATCATAGCATCCCCGTCAACCACGTTTCCGTTTTCGTCAACTGCGATACAGCGGTCAGCGTCACCGTCGAAAGCGAAGCCAACATCAAGGTGACGTTCCTTTACAAGCTCGCAAAGTTTTTCCATATGGGTGGAACCGCACCCGTTATTTACATTAAGACCGTCAGGCTCAGCACCGATAATAACCGTCTGTGCACCCAAAGCGTCAAACACTGCTTTTGCAATCATCCAGGAAGCACCGTTTGCACAGTCAAGACCTATTCGCAAATTTTTGTAAGAATTTGATGCAACCGAAATCAAATAACCAACATATCTGTTTCTGCCTGAAACATGGTCAATAATACGACCGATGCGCTCGCGGTGAGCCAAAGGTAAATCCTTGCCTTCAACACCCAAAGCAGAAAGATTACCGTCAATATAAGCCTCAATTAAAGCGGTGGTTTCATCATCCAACTTTTCGCCGTACTTATTTATAACCTTTATTCCGTTATCGTAAAAAGGATTGTGTGATGCGGTTATCATAATACCGCAGTCAAATTCATCCTGACGGGTAACATAGGAAATACTGGGTGTGGTAGTAACGTGAAGCATATAAGCATCCGCACCAGATGCGGTAATACCGGCAACGATAGAATATTCAAGCATATAACTTGAACGACGTGTATCTTTACCGATAACTATACGCGGCTTATACCCTGCCTTCTGGCAACCCGAGAGTTGCGAGGCATAATACCAACCCAAAAATCTACCAACCTTGTAGGCCTGCATAGATGTGAGGTTAAGGTTTGCTTCACCGCGGAAACCGTCAGTACCGAAATATTTATTCTTAATAGGCGCACCCTTTTGTGCGCGATCAATTTCAATTTCATCATGTATTAATTCATCAGTAGAAATATTGAAAAGTTCGCATATTTGCAAAACGTTATCAATTTGTGGCTGTGCCTGATCCATTTCCCACTTTGAAACGGCTTGACGCGAAACAAAAAGTTTTTCTGCCAAAACCTCTTGCGACATACCAAGAGCATTACGAAGATGTGTTATTTTTTCACCGATTGTCATAATATCCTCCCAATCATACTTTCATAATGGAATAGGTTAAGCGAAACAATTCTGTTTCGCCACAAAATCTTTGATTTTGCGACAAATTTTTTAGTAAAAATTTGTCCTATCCCATTGCAATGAGTGTTGTGCAAAATTAAATATTAGAATTTAATTTTGCCGAA
>JAZSDM010000131.1:0-9074 GCA_045531145.1 Acutalibacteraceae bacterium
GCTTACAGCGAACACGCAAGAAAATATTTGCACGAATGCGGACTTCCTAAAGAAAGAGTTTTTGTTACAGGCTCACCAATGGCGGAAGTTTTGCGTAATAATTTAAGTCAAATCGAAAGTTCAGATATACACCAAAAATTAGGACTTGAAAAGGGTAAATACATTCTTCTTTCGGCTCACAGGGAAGAAAATATTGATACCGAAAAGAACTTTTTCTCACTCTTTACCGCTATTAATAAAATGGCAGAAAAGTACGATATGCCGATTCTTTATTCTTGCCATCCAAGAAGTAAAACACGCTTGGAAGAAAGCGGCTTCAAACTTGACAAGCGTGTTATCCGTCACGAACCGCTCGGTTTCCACGATTATAACTGCTTGCAGATGAATGCTTTTGCAGTAGTGTCCGATAGCGGAACCTTGCCCGAAGAAAGCAGTTTCTTTACAAGTATCGGCAAGCCTTTCCCGGCAGTTTGCATAAGAACATCTACCGAACGCCCCGAAGCGCTTGATAAAGCTTGTTTCATACTTGCAGGTATTGACGAAAACAGCCTTTTGCAAGCGGCAGACACCGCAATTTTAACCAACCAAAACGGTGATTACGGTATCCCCGTACCCGATTATGTAGAAGAAAATGTTTCAACCAAAGTCGTAAAAATTATTCAAAGTTACACAGGCGTTGTAAACAAAATGGTTTGGAGAAAATATTAAAAGTTTAAAGAAGACTCGTAAATCGAGTCTTCTTTTTTGTATAACGAAAACCACGCGATAGTCGCGTGGTTCAAAAAAGGTTAACCGATGAATAATAAAAATCGTTAAATGTGGTTTTGCTTCCCTCTGACGAGGGAGGTGGATTTTGCGAAGCAAAAGACGGAGGGAGAGAAAAACTATAGATAATATCCAAGTTTGGTTATTCTCTCCCTCAGTTTCGCTATCGCTCAACAGCCACTGACGGTGGCGGTCTCCCTTTGTCACTTCGTGACATTTCCCTCACACCGTGGGGGAATCTACCCTCGTCAGAGGGAGCCAAAGGGTAATTTGTTCCCAATTTGACACAAGCATATAATACACCCAAGGGAGTGACTCATATGAAATTATTTGAACAGTTTAAAATTTCAAAACAACTTATTGAAAAAACAAAATTTGTAAAGATTTATAAATGCGTTTTAGATGACAAAGAGTATAAAATTATAACAACAAAAAGCTTTGCTAATAGGCATACTATAATACATTGTATAGATGACCGCATTGTGTGGGAGCAAATTCCTGCACTTATTAACTGGGGAGGAAAAATGCCCGGCAAAAGAGAAACTATTTATAAATTTGCTCAAGATGAAAACAGTGTTATAGTATTCGTTATTAGAGGTAAACCTAACGGAATCGCAGGTCTTGATGACGGAATTTTCCGTTGTGCGAACAATTTTGATGATAATTACATAAATGTTATGACTTATAACAGATTTAAAAATTTGTGATGCATTTAGTAGTTTTTGTATAACGAAAACTACGCGATAGTGAATATGCACCCCAAAAGCATCTGACTTTTGGGGTGCATATCATATGAGGGTGGATATTTATTTTTACAGTTTAAAATCATCGGGATTATAATTATCGCTTATTTGCGGTATTTGTGGGGTGCGTTTTAACGGGTCGTATTTATAACTGCGGCAAAAATCACGCACTTCGGTTACACCGTGCTTTTTGCAGATTATTTCGTTTGCAAATTCCAAACGGTTACCGTAAACACAGTATTCGCAAGAACGCGGTAATTTTTTATTAAACACCGATTTTGGCATATTTACACTTCCTTTTAATCTATCATACCAAATCTTCAAGCAAATTACCAGCATAATTTTTTGTATAAAGCGATATTATAAAAATCATCCCCATACAAATAAGCGAAAGTGCTACCGAGTAGGTCGAATTTGTAAAATTATAAAAGGTGTTTATTCCGTTTGAAAAGGTGGGCGCGGTTATTTTGAAAATTTTTAAAAGCGAAAATGTAAAACCGCTACTCAAAATTCCTTGCAAAAAGCGGAAAAGAACAAATAAACCGTAATTAATTTTAAATTTCCTTGCCATGCTGAAAACCTGAAACCAAACACAAATTCCGCCAAAGCCCAATAAAAATGAAATAAATATAACATTTTTAGTTTGTGCAACTGCGTTTGTAACTTCAAGCAGAAAACCGATGTTTTTTAAAAATGCAAACTTTTTAGAATAAAAATTTATGTAATTTAAAATTACTGAAAACAGTATTACAAAACTGCAAATTGAAAGTGTGGAGGATGCACTTTCTGAAACCGACAAAACAAAGTTATCCATTATACTGAAATTTGTCTTTTGCGGTTGGCTTTTTTGATTACTTACAAATTTTTTTGAAAAGATTGCCAAAACAAAGGAAGAAAGTATATGTGCAACAAAGAGAATATACCCCAAAGTTTTGGAATTTAGTATACCGCTGCCAACTGCTAAAATTATAAATGCGGGGCCTGCATTTACACAGTAGTTAAGCATAAAGGTGGCATTTTCTTTATCGTTTTTTTTAAGTTCAACTGATTCGTTCAAAACCTTTGCGCCTATGGGATAACCGCCTATCAGGGATAAAACAAAAACCGAAAAAGCATTTGAATCAAGCCCTAAGATTTTTTGAGTTATAAAATTTAAAAATCCAAGTTTGTTTAAAACGCCCGACTTTAAAATATATAAAACAAAAACCGAAAAAGGAAAAATGCTTGGTATAATTACTTTTGAACATAAAAGAAGTCCGTAAACTGCCCCGTCTCTACAAACGGTAGGGTTTATTATCATTAAAATTATAATTCCTAAAACACAAAATACACAGATTAAAAATATTGTTTTTTTCATATTATCACATATGAATTATTTTATATTTTTATTCATAGCATTATAACAGTTATTGTTGCTAAGGAGTGTTTGAAAGTGGCTAAGAAACTTAAAATTGAAAGGTCAAAGAAAAAAGAAAAATGGAATTTATTCCGTCTTAATGATGCCGTTTTGGATGATGATTTAATAAAAGGACCGCATATTGAACTTTTTCACAATAACCAAATAGTGATTGATGGGTGTTTGGGTGTTTATGAATATAATGATACATACTTAAAACTGCGGCTGCAAAAAGGGGCGCTGGTCATTTGCGGTGAAAATTTTGATATTGTGACTTTTGAAAATAAAATGATAACCGTAAAAGGTAAAATTACTTCACTTGAATTTTGCTTGTAGGTGAATTTATGCTTTTTCTTTACAGATTTTTTTGCGGAATTTTAGAGGTTGAGTTTTCAGGAATTTACCCTGAAAAAATACTTAATTTATGCGCACAAAACAGGATAGGTGTTTGGAATTCGCGTTTTTTAGGGCAAAAAATAAGGTTATTTATTACCGTTAAAGATTTTAAAAAATTGCCTAAAATTCTTAGAAGAAGCGGTATAAGAGCGCATATTCTAAGAAAAAAAGGTTTTCCGTTTTTTATAAATAAATACAAAAGGCGGTTTGGTATTTTTGCGGGCGTTATTCTGTTTTTTGCGGTTTTGCAGTTTATGTCCAGCTTTATTTGGATTATGCAGGTGCAAGGCAACAAAACAGTAAAAACAACCGAAATTATTGCAGTTTGCAGTGAGTTGGGAATTAAAATAGGGGCAAAAAGCAACAGTATAGATACAAAAAACAGGGCTCAGGATTTACTGCTTAAAATGGATGAACTTTCGTGGGGGAGTTTTAATATAGAAGGATGCAAACTTACGGTAAATGTAAGTGAGGTCACGCCTAAGCAGGAGGATAACTCGGTAGCAACAAATCTTAAAGCCTCAGCCGACGGGGTTATAAAGAAAATTGATGTAACATCGGGCAATTGTGTTGTAAAGGTGGGGGATACGGTTAAAAAGGGTGATGTTTTAGTATCGGGCATAATTGAAAATGCGTCAGAAACGAAATTTGTACACTCAATAGGTACTGTTCTTGCTGAAACCGAACAAACAATTACTTTTAGCGAACCGCTTGTAAGAAAGGTGAAATGCCCTACGGGTAAAGTAAAACAAAAAAGTGTGCTTGAGTTTTTCACCTTAAAAATTCCGCTTTACATAGGCAAGGAAAAGGGCGATTTTGAAACCCAAACCAAAGAAAGCGCCTTAGAACTGTTTTCACAAAAACTGCCTATAGTTTTACATACAAAAAAGTTTGTCTACACAAAATACGAAACCCAAAAACGCGAGTATAGCCAAGTTTGCGACATACTTGAAGATAAATCACTTTCCGAAAGTAAAGATAATAACTACACCGTAAAATCAAAAGAATTTCGTCAGGATGGAAATGATGTTATATTAAGCGCGATAATTTGTAAAACGCAGGATATAACATACAGTGAAAATATTATATTCACTATTGGAAATTAAAGAAAAATGTGGTATACTAAAATGAAAAGGAATATATCGATGGGAAGTGATAAGATGTTTGAAAAAACTATTGATATCGAACGGATTGAACAGTTGATAAATCTGTTCGGTAATTTTGACCAGAATATTAAACAGGTTGAAAAGAAGTATAATGTTACGGTAACTTCCCACGGCAGCCAAATTAAAGTTAAAGGCGAAGTGGAAAATGTTCTTGATGCGATTAGGACAATCGAATGCCTTATTGCTATGATTAACAAGGGTGAACAGATAAACGAACAGATGATTGAATATGCAAGCAATTTAGTGCAAGACGGTGAAGATGGTAAGATAAATAATCTTCTAAATGCTGACTGTGTGTGCATTACTTCAAAAGGAAGACCTGTAAAACCTAAAACGCTTGGCCAAAGAAAGTATTTAGATGCAATAAAAAATAACACCATTACAATAGGTGTAGGCCCTGCAGGTACGGGTAAAACCTATCTTGCAGTAGCCGAAGCGGTTGCGGCATTTCGCTCAAAGCAGGTAAACCGTATTATTTTAACCCGTCCCGCTGTTGAAGCAGGGGAGCGGCTAGGCTTTTTGCCAGGTGACCTGCAACAGAAAATTGACCCTTATTTAAGACCGCTTTATGATGCGCTGTTTGATATGCTTGGCGCTGAAAATTTTCAAAGGTGTCAGGAACGGGGCGATATTGAAGTAGCACCGCTTGCTTATATGCGTGGCAGAACTTTGGACGACAGTTTTATTATTTTAGACGAAGCCCAAAACACCACAAGCGAACAAATGAAAATGTTTTTAACCCGCTTAGGATTTAATTCAAAAGCGGTTGTAACGGGTGATATTACCCAAATAGATTTACCTGACGGTAAAAAATCGGGTCTTAAAGATGCCGTAAGAATTTTAAAGAATATTGATGATATTGCAATTATCCGTCTTAATGACCGTGATGTTGTACGTCATAGATTGGTTCAGGAAATTATAAAAGCTTATGAAAGAAGTGAACAAAATAAATGAGTGTAAAAGTAAATATAACTGTTAAACAGAAGAATATAAAGTTGCCTACGGGAACGCGCTTGCTTATAAGAAAGGCTTGTAACGCAACTTTGAAATACGAAAATTTTGAAAATAATGCAGAGGTTGACGTAAGTATTGTTAATGACGAAATTATAAAGGAAATGAATAGGGAATTTCGAAATATTGATTCTTCGACCGATGTGTTGTCTTTCCCTTTGGGTGAAAATGGGAATTATGATAAGAACCCCGAAACTTCGGCGTTAATGCTTGGTGATATTGTGATTTCGGTAGACCATGCACTTCACCAAGCTGATTTGTACGGTCACTCGGTAGAGCGCGAAATAGCCTTTTTGACGGTACATTCAATGCTTCATCTTTTAGGGTATGACCATGTGAACGGCGGGTTGGAACAAACCGTTATGCGTGAAAAGGAAGAGGCTATACTCGAAGCATTAGGACTTGCAATAATTAAAGTTTGAGTAAGGAAAATAAAATGAAACAAACATCTGCTTTTATAACTATAATAGGACGCCCGAATGTCGGGAAGTCATCACTGCTTAATAAAATATTGGGTCAAAAGGTTGCGATAGTATCAAACAAGCCGCAAACTACCCGTACAAAAATTATGGGTATTAAAACCGACGGTGAAAACCAGTTGGTGTTTATTGATACCCCCGGTTTTCATAAACCCAGAAATGAACTGGACAAGAATATGAACAAAGCCGTGGGGGATGGTATGGCAGATGTTGACGCTGCTGTATTGGTGGTTGAAGCCAACCCCAAATTCACCTTTGACGGTGAAAATTTGCCCCCTGCGGAAATTGAACTTATAAAAGAACTTAAAAAACGCAAATTAAAAGCAATACTTATAATAAACAAAATTGACCTTTTGCCTAACAAGGAAGAGCTGCTTAATATGATTATGGCTTATACCAAAGCCTTTGATTTTGAAACGGTTGTTCCGCTTTCTGCAAAAACAGGTGACGGGATTGGAGCATTAATAAGCGAACTTAAAAAGTTTTCAAAAGAGTCGCCCCATTATTTCCCCGATGATGATATAACTGATCAGCCTGAAAAGGTAATGGTTGCTGAAATGATTCGTGAAAAATTGCTTTTAACACTTAATAAAGAAGTGCCGCACGGCATTGCGGTTGATTTGGAGCGTTTTGTCGAGCGTGATACTTTGGGCGGCGAACCGATTGTAGAGGTTGAAGCCACAATTATTTGTGAAAAAGACTCCCACAAAGGCATTATTATCGGTAAAAACGGTGCAATGCTTAAACGCATCGGCATAATGGCGCGAAAGGATATTGAAGCCTTTTTCGGTATCAGAGCGACTGTTAAATTATGGGTAAAAGTTAAGGAAGATTGGCGTAACAGACAGGGTTTGATACACACATTTGGTCTTGACTAATTTTACCTTTTATATTTTAGGAAAGTCATCTAAAACTAATTTTAGGTGATAAAATGGAAACGGAAAATGCTTGGATTCGCTTTATGAAAAGCGGAAAAGTCAGTGATTATTTAAATTTTGTAGATTCTTGTAAGGAGAATAAAATTAGTGACGGAACTTCAAACTCGTTTTACAACCGAGGCGCTTGTAATAAAGGAAATGAATGTAGGGGAGAGTGACCGCTTGGTTACTCTCTTTACCCGAGATTACGGTATAATTAAAGCCTTTGCAAGCGGAGCTAAAAACATAAAGTCGAAAAAAGGCTCAGCCACCTCTTTGCTTACATACGCAAGTTTTACAATTAAACGCAAAAACGACAGTTACAGAATTTACGAAGCAACCCCCATTTCTATGTTTTTCGGCGCGGGGAGTGATATTGAAGTATTATCACTTTCGCAGTATTTTTGCGAACTCGCGAGTGTTTTTGCATTACAGGGAACACCTAATACGGAATTTTTGCGCCTTATTTTAAATTCGCTGCATTTTCTTACTAAGGAAAAGCGTTATCCGCCGTTGATTAAAGCAATAACCGAACTCAGAACTGCGGTTATATCGGGTTACAGCCCTAATTTAATCGCGTGTGACGGATGCGGTAAATTTGAAGACGATATTATGTATTTTGAGATTACAGACGGGGATTTGCGCTGTGGCGACTGCGAAAAAAAAGGGCAATATGCTGCTATTGACCGAACAATGCTCTCGGCTATGAGGCATATTGTTTACTGCGAATTTTCAAAGCTTTATTCTTTTGAAATTCCTGATGATAAGGCGAGACTTCTTTCCGAAATTACGGGAAAATATATAACAGTACAAACTGATCACAGATTTTCTACTTTAGATTTTTACGAAAGTATTAAGGAGTAACAATGTCGGACTTAAAGAGATGTTTAAAAACCTTAGAACTTGATAAGATTTTAAATTCTTTGGCGGAAGAAACCGCTTTGGAAGATTCTTTCAATGCCGCGCTTGAAATTATACCCCAAACCGATTTTGAAACGGTTAAAAGTTTGCTTTTAAATACTTCTGATGCATATAACTTTATGTCGCGGTATTCGGCACCGTCATTTTCGGGTGGTAAGAATATGGCATCACAATTAAACAGGGCGAACGCTTCGGCAGTACTTTCTATGCGGGAACTTCTTGATATTGCCGAAACTTTGCGAGTTATCCGTGTTGTAAAGGAATGGCGTAATAACTGTAGCGGTATGCCACAGACTTCGCTTGAAGATTTATTTTTAAGCCTTGTGCCTAACAAATATTTAGAAGAAAAAATAACCTTTGCAATTAAAAGCGAGGATGAGATTAACGATAACGCGTCTTCTACGCTTTACGATATTCGCCGAAAAATAATTGCAAAATCTGCCAAGCTTCGCGAAAATCTTGATAAAATTGTTAAAGGCCCTACTGCAAAATATCTGCAAGAGGCTATTATAACCCAACGCGACGGTCGGTTTGTAGTGCCGTTAAAAGCTGAACATAAAGGGCAGATAAACGGTATTGTTCACGATACTTCGGCTACGGGCTCTACCATTTTTATTGAACCTATGAGTGTGGTTGAAACCAACAATGAAATAAGGGTTTTAAAACTACGCGAAAAAGAAGAAATTGACCGTATTTTAGCCGAACTGTCGGCTGAAGCGGGAAGTTTTGCCGAAAGTATAATCTCTTCTTATGATGCTTTGGTAAAACTTAATTTAATTTTTGCTAAGGCAAAACTTGCCTATAAAATGAAAGCAATTGTGCCGAAAATTAATAACAGCGGTTTTACCTATCTTAAAAGGGCAAGACATCCTCTTATTAATTACAAAAAGGTTGTGCCAATAACGGTGGAACTTGGCAAAGAATATTCCACACTGGTTATTACCGGCCCTAACACAGGCGGTAAGACTGTTACCCTTAAAACAATAGGTTTACTTACTTTAATGACTATGTGCGGTCTTATGATTCCTTGTGATGACGGCAGTGAAATTGCGATATACAACAAAATTTTTGCCGATATCGGTGACGAACAAAGCATCGTGCAGTCGCTTTCTACCTTTTCGTCACATATGGTTAATATTATCAATATTATTGAATCGGCTGACAGTGATTCGTTGGTGCTTTTTGATGAACTTTGCGCAGGTACTGACCCAATTGAAGGGGCGGCACTTGCAAAAGCAATTTTGATGAGGCTTTCTGCCTACGGCTCAAAGGTGGTTGCT
>JAZSDM010000043.1:0-1943 GCA_045531145.1 Acutalibacteraceae bacterium
GCTTCTTCAATGGAAGAAATGCCGTGCTTAGCTAATTCAGCGTTAATTTGATTTATTCTTCTGTCATAACTTTCAAATAATGCCATTATTCATTTCCTCCTTAATTATTCTTCACGGGGGTCGATGAGTTTTGCAGCATCATCAACACGTCCGTACTGGCCGCTTGCTTTTTCCAAAGCTTCGTTTGCGTCCATACCTTTTTTAATCATATCCATCATTTTGCCGAGGTGAACGAACTTGTAACCGATAATGGTTTCATTTTCGTCAACAGCAATCTTGGTGATATAGCCTTCTGCAAGTTCGAGGTAACGGGGACCCTTTGCCAATGTAGCATAGGTAGTACCACACTGTGAACGAAGACCTTTACCCAAGTCTTCAAGACCTGCGCCTATCGGCAAACCGTCTTCCGAGAAAGCAGTTTGTGTGCGGCCGTAAACGATTTGCAAGAAAAGTTCGCGCATAGCGGTGTTAATTGCATCGCATACAAGGTCGGTATTGAGTGCTTCAAGAATGGTTTTACCAACCAAAATTTCAGAAGCCATAGCAGCCGAGTGAGTCATACCCGAACAACCGATAGTTTCAACCAATGCTTCTTGAATGATACCCTCTTTAACGTTGAGAGTAAGTTTACAGGTACCCTGTTGAGGAGCGCACCAGCCGATACCGTGTGTTAAACCCGATACGTCTTTTACTTCCTTAACCTGAACCCATTTGCCCTCCTCCGGAATAGGAGCGGGACCGTGATATGTGCCTTTGGCCAATGGGCACATATTTTCTACTTCATGTGAATAGTTCATATATGTACTCCTTTCAGAATTATAAATGTATTATACCAAAATCTACAAAAAAAGACAATAGCCTAATTGACAAAAATTTAACTTATTTGCGCTTTAATACTGTTGAAATAATCATAAGCCGCCATTTGTTCTTTTTGCATTAAGTCTTTCTTTTGTTCAAAACTTTCTGTGCTATTTAAAATCTTTAAAATTTCAGCCTTTAAAACTTCGGTTCTGCCAAGCACCAAGTTTACAAGTTCTTTTTTGTCTGCCGCACCGTTTTGGATAGTCAGTTCATTACAAGTTCTTGTAGCTTCAACCACTGTTTTACCTATAACCGATGCCGCAAATTCAAAATCTTCAGGTATTTGCGGTTCTATAGGTTTGCTTTCCTCAATAACAGGAGTTTGCTCTTGCGGTTCTTCCTTTTGTGCGTTTAATTTTTCAATCATAGCCTTATACCCTATTATTTCCTTTTCCATTTGTTTTTGTAAATATAAAGAATCGTCAAGTTTTTCATACAGCTGGTTAGTAAGATTTACAAGCGCTTTTTTACTTGCAGTCTTTGCCTTGAAACGCACCTTTTCGCGCAAAGGTCTTATTGCAGCCACAAATAAACTGCATATTAACACTGCCAAAAGCGCACCGCAAAAGTCAATTAAAAAATCTCTTAATTCCATACTGCGCCCAGCCACAAAGTTCTGATGTATTTCATCACTTGCCGCATACAGTGCTGAAACAAACAGCATATAGAAAATACGGGTTTTAATCTTTAAATTAACATAACTTATAAAGGTTAAGAATGCAAAAAATCCCAAACCCGCAAAAATACAAAAATGTGCAGATTTGCGTACTACATGCTGAAAAGAAGAAATTATTTCCTCTTGTTCGTAATTGGTCAAACTTTCAAATTCGGGATAAACCTTTTCAACCACTGTTGCAATTAATCCGCCACTTACTTCTGAAGACTGTTCTGCATCCTGTGATGAAAGAAAAAATATCAAACCCATCCAAGCAATAAGACAAATAACACTTAAAATTCTTAAAAATGTTTTCATATAATCCCCTTTTGCTTTTTCAAAAAACCGCCACAGATATTTGTGGCGGCTTAAAATTATCCTACTTTTCTATAATAATTCATTGGGTTAACCCAACTGCCGTTAACCG
>JAZSDM010000049.1:0-15102 GCA_045531145.1 Acutalibacteraceae bacterium
AGAAAAGGAAGTCACGGCGGTCACAACGGTATGCGAAATATTGTCGAACACTTAGGAACAGATAATATTGCCCGTATTAAAATCGGTGTAGGCGCGAAACCGCACCCCGATTATGATTTGGCAGATTGGGTATTATCAAAATTCCCAAAAACAGATACCGAAAACCTTAATAAATCGCTTGAAACCGCAAGCCGAGCCATAAAAGAAATTATCACACGCGGTATCGATTCGGCTATGAATCTATTTAACAGTTAAATATGAAATTTTTAAACGATATATTATTTTCCGAGCGTGAATATGCCCTACTTTTAAGTTATGTAGAAAAAAACCGTTTGCCCGTTGCGGCAACAGGACTTTCTACGGTGCATAAAGCGGCGGTAATTTCGGCAATGCACAGCCACACTGACAAGAAAATTTCAGTAATCACACCCGACGAGGCAACCGCCAACCAGTTAAGCGACGACCTTAAATCAATGTCGGTAAATGTACTTGATTTCCCTTACCGAGATTACTGCCTTGCAGACATTAAGGGCTATTCAAAAGAATATGAGCACAAACGTACTGACACCCTGTCTAAACTTTTAGGCGGGGATTTTGGCGTTGTTATAATGTCGCTTGATGCCGCTTTACAGTACACCACCCCGCCCGAAGTTTTAGAAAAAGCCAACTTCACCTTAAAATGCGGTGACAGTATATCAATTGCAGATTTGACCGAACGGCTTATTTTAGGCGGATATACAAGAAACGAAATTTGTGACGGCACAGGTCAATTTTCAATTCGCGGCGGTGTTTTTGATATCTTTCCAACGGGCAGTACCGTCCCTTACCGTATAGAATTTTGGGGTGACGAAATTGACACTATTTGCAGTTTCGATACCGAAACCCAGCGCAGAAACGATATGGTGGAACAAATTGAAATAACCCCTGCTTGTGAAGTTTTATACACTCCTCAGAGCCTTATTGAAAAATTAGAAAATATAACAAAAGATAAAAAAATCCCCGAAAATGCACTTACAAAAATAAATGCCGATATTGAGACAATAAATAACGGTATATCCATTAACCCTGACCGCTATATTCCCTTGATTTATCAGGAAAATAACACCGTTTTTGACTATTTGAAAGATACCCTTTTTATTGTGGCGGAATCGGGCAATTTGGCTGAACGGTTTAAAAGTATTGAAATCAGTCAGTCTTCCGATATAGAGAATTTTTTAGAGGAGGGTATCCTTACAAAACATACCGCAAAACTTTGGCTTACAAAAACAGAATTTTGGGACAAAATTAAAAACGCCATTATCCTCGAAAACTTTCCGCGCACCTCTTACGAAGTTAAAATCAAAGATATTATAAACTTTTCTTACAAGCGTTCAACTGCTTGGAGCGGTGATATAAATGTTTTGCTTGAAGACATAACCTATACCCTTGAAAACAAGGGAAGCGCCGTAATTTTAGCAGGCGGACGCCGTGCCGCCGAAGTGCTTACAAACGCCCTTTTAGAAAAGGGTATTAATGCGGTATTGAGTGAAAACCCCATCGTTTGTGAGGGACTTGTCACGGTTACTTTAGGCGGACTTTCCAGCGGTTTTGAAATACCAAGCAAAAAATTCATCCTTATAACCCACCGCTATATCGCAGGGGAAAATAAGCGCAAGAAAAAACACGCCAAAAAGGGACAGGAAATCGGCTCGCTTGATAGTCTTAAAAAAGGCGATTATGTAGTTCACGAAGCGCACGGTATAGGTATTTTTGACGGAATAAACCGCATTACAAATGCAGGTATTACAAAGGATTATATAAAAATAAAGTACGCTAAAAGCGATGTTTTGTATGTTCCTGTTACACAACTCGATTTGGTTTCACGCTATATCGGTTCGGCAGAAGACAGTAATATAAAAATCAACCGTTTAGGCGGAAGTGAATGGCAAAAGACCCGCTCCCGCGTTAAAAAAGCGGTTAAGGATATGGCAAAACAGCTTACCGCTTTGTATGCCAAGCGAATGTCAGTCAAAGGGTATGCTTTCTCGCCCGATACCGATTTGCAAAACGATTTTGAAAGGCGTTTTGAATACGACGAAACCGAAGACCAACTGCGTTGCATTAACGAAATAAAGAAAGATATGGAACGCGAAGTGCCTATGGACCGTTTGCTTTGCGGGGACGTGGGCTTCGGCAAAACCGAAGTGGCTTTGCGCGCCGCTTTTAAGTGCATAAGTGAGGGCAAACAATGCGCTATGTTAGTGCCCACAACCATTCTTGCAATGCAACACTACAACACTATTATGCGCCGTTTCGGTGAAATGCCTGTTACTGTAAAACTGCTTAACCGTTTTGTAAGTCCCAAAGCACAGGAAAAGATTGTTTCAGACCTTAAGTGCGGCAGACTTGATATGGTAGTAGGTACCCACCGCCTAATTTCGAAGGATGTTAAATTCAAAAATTTAGGTCTTGTAATTATTGATGAGGAACAGCGTTTCGGCGTGGCGCAAAAGGAAAAACTTAAAGAACAGTATCCTTATGTAGATATCCTAACCCTTTCGGCTACACCTATTCCCCGTACTTTAAATATGGCAATGTCGGGACTGCGTGATATGTCCTCCCTTGACGAAGCCCCTGGTGACCGCCACCCTGTGCAAACCTATGTTTTAGAATACAATCTGGGCGTAATTGCCGATGCCATAAATAAAGAAATCCGTCGCGGCGGTCAGGTTTACTACCTGCACAACCGTGTGGACAGTATCGAACGGTGCGCTTTAAGATTAAAACAAAAACTGCCCGATATTAATATAGGTATTGCTCACGGTAAAATGAGTCAGGACGAACTGTCGAATGTGTGGAAGCAACTTTTAGACCACGAAATTGATTTGCTTGTATGCACCACCATTATAGAAACGGGCGTGGACGTACCAAACGCTAATACCCTTATAATAGAAGATGCTGACCGTTTGGGACTTTCGCAATTACACCAACTGCGCGGCAGAGTTGGACGCTCGCCAAGGCGTGCTTATGCTTATTTTTGCTTTACACAGAATAAGCAACTGTCGGACATTGCGTCAAAAAGGCTTGAAGCAATAAGACAGTATACCGAATTTGGTTCCGGATTTAAAATTGCTATGCGCGACCTTGAAATTCGGGGTGCGGGCAGTATTTTAGGCGGCGAACAGCACGGCAATATGGAATCGGTCGGGTATGATATGTACCTTAAACTTTTATCGCAAGCGGTTTCAGAGGAAAACGGTGTAGAAATAGAAGATGATAATCCCTGCACGGTTGACCTTAATATTTCGGCACATATTCCCGAAAATTATATTGCCTCTCTGCCTGCCCGCCTTGGCATTTACAAGCGTATTGCGGCTATCAGAACAGATGACGACGCTAGCGACGTTATTGACGAACTTTGTGACCGCTTCGGCGAACCTCCCGTGTCGGTAATGGGGCTTATTAATGTTGCAATTTTAAGGAATAAAGCCGAAAAGGCTAAAATTTGCGAAATTACAAGCAGTGGCAATACCGCTGTTTTTCATATCAATTCAATAGAGCCTGAAATTATGTCAAAACTGTCGACTCATTTCGGTAACAGATTTTTGCTCAAAGTAGCAGACAAACCGATTTACACCGTTAAACTTCAAAAAAATCAAAAAATGTCCGACTTTGTTGCAGAATTGTCCCAGGCGCTTTAAAACGTTTGCAATTTTTTAGTAGACTTTTTATATATTTTATTATATAATATCTATAAGTTTAATCTCACGGAGGAAACAAAATGAAGATTTTTAAAAAATTATCCGCACTCTTACTTGTATGCCTTTTGGCATTATCGGCAGTGGGTTGCCACAAAAAGAATGAAATCGCCGTAACGGTTGACGGTTTCAAATTTACATCTGCTTACTATATGTGTGCTCTTATCAACGCCAATGCCGAAGCACAAGGTAAAGTTCAAGAAAGTTTATCAGACGAAGATTTGCAAAAAGAAATTGACTACTACTCAAAAAAAATTGACGATAAAGGCTATACCCAGTGGGTAGAAGACCGCGCAATTGATATTATAAAAGAAATTGCCGCTTATAAGTCACTTTGCAAGAAAGCAGAACTTGAAATTGAAGGCGAGGACAAAGAGTCCGCTGAATATTACGCATCTTACTACTGGCAAAGCGGTTATTCTCAGTATTTTGAGCCCAACGGCGTAAGTGAAGCCACCTATACACAGTACACCGTAGATTCGTATTACTCAAGCCTTTATTTTGAACATCTTTACGGTAAAGAGGGCGAAAAAGAAATCCCCGCCGATGAAGTTAAAACAAAAATTTACGATAACTTCATACTTGCAGATATAATAGAAGTAACCTTCTCAGAAGAAACTGATGAAGAAAAGGCAGATATTAAAACAAAGTTGGAAGATTATGCTGACAAACTTAAAAAAGGCAGTATGACTTTTGAGGATGTTTATAAAGATTATTACCAAATTAAAGACGAAGAAACTCAAAATTCTGAAGAAACCGAAAGTGAAGAACCCGCTCCGCAGGATAAATACGCTACCGTTTTAGGTGCTGAAGGTACAGGTTACGAACACAATTATTATGAAGATATTCAAAAAATGGCAACAAATGAAATCTCGGTTATTGAAAAAGAAGACGGTACAGGTATTTTGCTTGTTATAAAGCAAGATATTCAAGCCGATCCTTACTATCTTGACAACTTGGATTTAACCGCACGCCACCTTATTAAAGACGAAGAATTTACTACAGATATTTCAAAAATTGCAAAAGACCTTAAAACTGAAATTAATAAATATGCTGTAGGTCAATTTAAAGTTAAAAAGATTGTAGAGCCTACATATCAATAATAAATTACAAACACCGTCCTAAACTTCAGGGCGGTGTTATTTTGGCAAAAAACAGCGGTTATGAAATTTTTCCATTCATAACCGCTGCTAATAATATTCAGTTTTATCCATTACTCAATTTTTCCTTCTTTGCTTAACCGAATACGGTTTTTTTTATTTTTTCTCAGGGTGTTCCCTGAGTTAACTCACATTTGCAATCTTAGTTAATTGAGTTTTTAAGTTAAATTGTACATCGGAATCACCTTAACAGTTTATTTGATTATATATTTTCTCACAATCATAATTATCACCGTTAGTGTATCTATATTAAATTTCTTTTACGAACATTAACTTTTAATTAGTGCATTGGTCTCTCCAAAAATTTTATCGTTTTGATTTTTAATTAACTACTTCATTGGACTCACTCTTTCTATTTTATTTTTGAAACCTTTCGGGTGGAGTTAACTCTTTCATTGTTTTTTACTCCTCCTCTCTTCTTTCTGTCTTCATTATAATCACTTATGCACAAAATGTCAAGCAAAAGTTGATAACTTTTGTATATTTTTACAAATTGTTCAAAAATCTATGAAATTTTTGGTGATTATGTTACAATATAAGTATTAAAAGGAGTTGATTTCATGCGTCCTATGAACCCACCACCAGCCGGTATGCGCGGACCTATGCGTATTGGCGGAGGACCGCGTGGTTATTTAACCGAAAGTGAAAAACAAAACAGACCAAAACTCACAAAGCAACTGCTTTTTAGAATACTTGGATATTTAAAACCTTATAAATGGCAGTTTTTAGCTGTTTTTGCTGCTCTAATAGTTTCCGCTGTTTTAGGATTAATGCCTTCTGTTGTAACAGGTAAGATAGTTGACACCATTATAGCAGGCGGAAGTATCAGAGCCCTTTTAGAACTGCTTATATTGGCATTCTTGGTATTATCGTTATCGCAGATAATAAGTGTTCTGGAACAATACATAAATTCCTGGATATCGCAAAAAATAATTTTCGATATGCGAAATGAAATGTATGATCATTTGCAGCATATGCCCCACGCTTTTTTCACAAACGAAAAACAGGGCGATATAATAACCCGAATGAACAGTGACATAAACGGTGTTAGTTCTGTTATTTCGGTTATGCTGACATCGGTTGTAAGTAATATTTTAACCGTAGGCACTTGTGTTTTCTATTTGTTCTATACCGATTGGCGCTTGGCTATTATAGGTATTATAATTTTACCGCTTTTGATTTTGCCTACAAGGGCAGTCGGTAAACGCAGATGGGAACTTGCAAGCATAGTTCAGCAAAAGCACGATGACCTTAATACCCATATTGGTGAAACCCTTTCGGTAAGCGGTTCAATGCTTGTTAAACTGTTTACAAAGGAAGAAACCGAATATAAAAAATTTAAATCTATTAATGAGGAAGTAACCAAAACTACTATCAAAGAGCGCCGTGCAGGCAGTTGGTTCCACGTATTTTTAGGAATGTTTATCCAAATAGCGCCTTTGCTCATTTATTTTGCAGGCGGTTTCCTTATTATGAGTAAGTCAGACAGTTCGCTAACCGTAGGTGATATAACAATCGTAGTATCACTTATTAACCGACTTTATCAGCCTGTTCGTTCCCTGCTTGATTTACAGGTTGACTTTGTTCGTTCTTTGGCGTTGTTTACACGAATTTTTGAGTACCTTGACAGAAGCCACGAAATAGAAAACCCCGAAAATCCGCAAAAACCGGATTTAAGTGACTGTAATATTGAATTTTGCAATGTTCGTTTTTCGTATGAAAAGAACAAAGAAATTTTAAAAGGTATAGATTTTAAAGTTCCAAGCGGCAAAATCTACGCTATTGTAGGTACTTCGGGCGCAGGTAAATCGACAATTATCGGTATGATACCCCGCCTTTATGATACTCAAAATGGCGAAGTAAAGATTGCGGGAGTTAATGTAAAGGATTTTGATCTTTCGTATTTGCGCTCAAATATAGGTATCGTAACACAGGATACTTATTTATTTAACGGTACTATTATGGAAAATCTTTTATACGCAAAACCAAGCGCCGATATGAAAGAGATTGAAAATGCCTGTAAGGTTGCAAACATTTACGATTTTATTATAAGTTTGCCCAATAAGTTTGATACGGTCGTAGGTAACCGCGGACTTAAACTTTCGGGCGGTGAAAAACAGCGTATGTCGATAGCACGGGTTGTGCTTAAAAACCCGAAACTGCTTATTTTAGACGAAGCCACTTCTTCACTTGATTCTATTTCCGAAAATCTTATAAGCGATGCTTTAAATAATGTTATGGTAGGAAGAACAAGTATTGTAATTGCACACAGGCTTTCAACCGTTATTGCGGCGGATAAAATAATGGTGATAGAAAAGGGCATAATAACAAACGAGGGTACGCATGGCGAATTGCTTGGCACCTGTGAAAAATATAAAGAACTTTACGAAACGCAGTTTAAAAAAGTTTTGGATTATGAAAAAAATAAACAACATATTGACTTGAACCATTTAAATAGCTAAAATATACTAAGGAGGACGATAAAAATGGCTGAAATGAATAATGATTATAATCCTGATTTAATTACACTTGCAGATGATGACGGCAAGGAATACACTTTTGAAGTGCTTGACGCAATAGAAACCGACGACGGCAGATATTTAGCACTTTTACCCACCTATGCCGACCCGCAAAAAATGCTTGAAGAAAGCGGAGAATTGGTAATTGTTAAGGTTGGCGAAGAAGACGGCGAAGAATATTACTACGAAATTGAAGACGATGACGAATATGAAACCGTTGCCGACGCTTTTATCGACCGTCTTGAAGACTTTTTTGAAATCGAAAATAAATAACTGAAACAGGGATTTTTCGTTATCGGGAAGTCGAGGCATCGAAGACATATATAAAATATTTCGAAGATGCCAAACTCGGCTAACATCAAATTACATTAAATTTAACTGAAATAAAGATTTTTCGTTGTCGGGAAGTCGGGGCATCGAAGACATATATAATATTTCGAAGGCAATTAAACTTTCGCAAAAACGAATCTATATTGAATTTAACTGAAACAGGGATTTTTCGTTATCGCGAAGTTGAAATGCCGAAGGCATATATAAAATATTCCGAGGCATTGAAACAAAGCGATAACGGAAAAGACCGTTTCAGTTCCTGCTCTGTTCGCGGACCGTGACTTATATAACCCTACACTTTTATTATTGGGGCCTTTTCTTGCGCGATGGGCTTGCAGACCTCCCGCGGCTGTGCCGAGTTCGGAAGAAGGGAGCGCGAAGTCGTGCAGACGGCACCCACCTGGCTTTTTGGCTAGGTTATTTTAAGCACATTACGGCAGAGCGGGACACTTTTTTTGAATAAAATACACCGATGTTTTACATCGGTGTTTAGTTTGAGGAAAATTATGAAAAAATTGAAACTGTTGTTTGAAATTTTCTGGGTTTTCTTTAAAATAGGTGCTTTCACCTTTGGCGGCGGTTATGCGATGATACCGCTTATAAGTCGAGAAACCGTAGAAAACAAAAAATGGATATCCGACCAAGATATACTTGATATTGTAGCAATTGCAGAATCCACCCCCGGACCTATTGCGATTAACAGTGCAACCTTTGTAGGCTATAGGGTTGCGGGGGTTTTAGGCTCGGCTTTTGCAACTCTTGGTACGGTTATACCGTCTTTTATAATTATTTTACTTATTTCATTTGTGCTTAACGAATTCCAAAACATTACGGTTGTACGCTACGCATTTGAAGGCATACGCGCGGGTGTGCTTGCTCTTATTATTAAGGCTTTTTGGACAATGTATAAAAAAACGCCTAAAAATTTGATATCCTATATAATATCGGTTTTGGCGTTTGTTTTAGCGGCAATTGTTAAGCTTAATGTCCTTTACTGCATAATCGCTTGCGCTGTTATAGGTCTTACATCCTCTTTCATAGCTGAAAGGAGGATGAATAATAAATGATTTTTTTAAAGTTGTTTCTTACATTTTTTAAAATCGGTTTATTCACCTTTGGCGGCGGATACGCAATGCTACCGCTTATTCAGGAAGAGGTTGTTGCGCAAGAATGGATGGAACTTTCGCAACTTGTAAACTTTATTGCGGTAAGTGAATCCACCCCTGGACCGTTTGCGATAAATATTTCCACCTATGTAGGAAGTGAGGTCGGCGGTATTTTCGGTTCGGTTTGTGCAACCTTAGGTGTGGTACTTCCGTCATTTATCGTTATACTGATAGTGGCAAAAATTTATGATAAATTCAAAAGCAGTAAAGTTGTTATGGGTGTTATGTCAGGTCTGAAACCGGCAGTTATCGGTCTTATAGGCTCGGCTGTAATCTCTATCGGCGCTACCGTATTTATTCCAAACGGTTTTAATTTATCTTTATTTACTGAAATTTCGTTTTATATTTCACTTGTAATTTTCGGTATATCAACCGTACTTGCTTTTAAAAAGGTTCATCCTATTTTAATTGTCTGCCTTTCGGCAATATTTGGTATTGCGGCAGGATATTTAATATAATAATAAAAAATTAAGGCTTTTCGGAAAACCGAAAAGCCTTTTAATTTTATTTTGCTTTTTTAGCTCTGAATCTTTTCCAAACAACCCACAACGGACCTGACACAAACAGTGAAGATACTGTACCGGATACAAGACCGAATGCCATAGGAATTGCAAAGGTACGAAGACTTGTAAGTCCGTAAATTTCAGCTACTACAATAATTGTTACTACTGCGAGAATTGTTGTAATAGTTGTTACAATGTTTCTTATCATAACTTTGTTAACGCTTAAATTAACAAGGTCACCGATTTCCATATCGGGATTGAATCTTTCATTTTCACGGACACGGTCATAAATAACGATAGTATCGTTAAGTGAATAACCGAATATGGTAAGCACTACTGCAATATAGTTCGAGTCAATTTGAAGACCGAAGATAACACAAACAAAGAAGGATACCAACACGTCAATAACCAAAGCACAAAGTGCTGTAATTGCCGCAGATACACCGCCGATTCTACTGAAACGCAATCCTACATAAATCACAACCAAAACAGCGGTTATAAGAACTGCCACAAGACTTTTTGCGAAGAATGAACCTGCGATTGTGGGGCTTACTGAGTTTGAATTGTAAAGTTCAATCTTATTGTCTTTAAATTTTTCACTCAAAGTTTTGGTCAATTCTTCCTGTGTTTCAGCGGAAATAGCATCCTTACCCGAAAGAGCAATTTCAAAGGTTTGGGTATCACCTGCTAATGCTGTACTTTTAGTCAAATTAAAGGACTTATCTAAAACATCTTTAATTTCTTTTTCAACATCAGCCTCAACGATTTCATCGGTATAAGAATATGATATTTTTGTACCGCCCGAGAAGTTAATATCGAGTTTTATGCCAAAAATACTTGCCATTATAATACCGACTACAAAAACTGCCAAATAACCTATAAGCACTTTTGGAAGAGCTTTGTTAAAATCAATTTTAAATTCACGCATTTTTCTTACCTCCGTAAAGCCAAGGTCTTCTGAGCACTCTCCACTGAGAAATGCTCTTTAACATTAATCTGGAAGCAAGAACGCCCATGATAAGATTGAATATAACACCTACTAAGAGGGTGAAACCAAACGAATAGATAGAACCTGTAATAGATGTTCCGAAAAGTGACATTATGGGGGAGAAAATCTTGGTCATAAAGCTATCCGGTGTACCGAAAGCACCCATAAGCACTAACGATACAATAACGATGGTTACGTTACCGTCAATAATTGCGCTTATAGCATTCTTATAACCCGAATCAATAGCACCGTCGATAGTTTTGCCTTTTGCAAATTCATCACGGATACGTTCAGATGCGATAACATTACAGTCAACACCAACACCGATAGAAAGGATAATACCTGCTATACCGGGGATTGTAAGGGTAAAACTGTCCGCACTTGCGAAGTAACCCGAAATACATGCAATTGAGCCTGCTAACTGACCTAAAAGTGCGATCGAAGCAATTACACCGTTAAGGCGGTAGCGAAGTATCATCAATAAACAAATCAGCGCAAATGCGATTGAACCTGCGATTACCATTACTTTAAGCGCGTCGGAACCTAAGGTAGGCGATACTATTTGAAGTTTACTGTCATCAACAGAAAGTGCAAACGGAAGTGAACCTGCATTAATTTTATCAGCAAGTTCCTTTGCTTCGTCAGCATTAGCCATACCGGATATGTAAGCCTGACCCTCAGTTATTACACTGTTAACGGTCGGCGCTGAAATCATTTGATCATCCATCCAGATAGAAATGGTTTTATTAAGCATTTCCTGTGTAGCAGTTGCGAACTTTGAAGTACCGGCACTTGTAAAGTCAAGGTAAACTACATAGTTGCCGTTTTCGTCAACGCCTGCCTGTGCTGATTCAATATCAGCCGCACCGCTTAAAATTACATCCTTATTGTCTTGATTTCTGCAGAAAGACAAAAGTGCAGTTTCGCCTAATTCCTGAACTGCTGCCGCAGCGTCAAACTCGCTTTCATCGGCTGCCCAAGGGAAACGAACAATAATCTGATGATTGTCGTTATCAGCGTAAACTTCATAGTCTGTAATATTATTGTTTACAAGACGGGTTTCAATAATTGCTTTTGCCGAATCCATATCCGCTTCGGTGATATCCACATCTTGCTTATCGGGTGAGAATACTGCTTCTACACCGCCCTTAATGTCAATACCCCAACGAATATCGTTGGCACCTTTAAAATAAATCTGTCTGGTATCGCCGTAGTAATTATCAATGCCGAAGAAGGCGGTATATGTAAGCGCCAAAATCAGAATAAAAACTACGAAAAATACCAACTTGCCTGTTCTTTTGGACTTCATTGGCAAATCCTCCAAATGTATGATTATTTATTATACCTAATTTTTAACTTAAAGTCAATGTCGACATTATCCTAATATTTTTTCAAGCGCAGCATATTTAACTGCAGTGCAAAGAAGTTTTGAAGCTTTCTCAATATCCTCTACCGACGGGAATGACGGCGCAATACGTATATTAGTATCCTGAGGGTCTTTGCCGTAAGGATAAGTAGCACCAACGGTTGTTAAAATCATACCTGCGTTCTTGCAAAGTTGCTCAACCCTTTTAGCGCAACCGTGCATTACATCAAGGCTTATAAAATATCCGCCTCTAGGCGCTGTCCAATCGGCAATTTCTTTGCCTTTTAATTCTTTTTCAAGAACTTCCAACACCATTTCAAACTTAGGACGCAGATTTTCTGCTAATTTTTGCATATGTGCTTGAACGTCAGCAAGATTTTCAAACATTCTTGCGTGTCTTAACTGATTGATTTTATCAGGCCCTATTGTTTGATATTTAAGCCTGCTTTTTAAAATTGAAATATTTTTAGCGCTCGCCCCTTGTGCCGCTACGCCTGCACCGGGGAAAGTGATTTTTGAAGTTGATGTGAAAATAATCGGCAAATCGGGGTTACCCGCTTTTTCACATTCGGAATATATATTTAAAAGTTTGTCACTTTCGGTGTAAAGATCGTGAACAACATAGGCATTATCCCAAAAAATGCGGAAATCACTTGCCGCAGGTTTAAGGTTTGCCATACGGCGTACAACCTCATCGCTATAAGTAATACCCTGAGGGTTTGAATACTTGGGAACACACCAAATACCTTTAACCGAACTGTCTTTTATAAGTTCTTCAACCTTTTCCATATCAGGACCGTCTGCATTCATAGGCACTGGAATCATTTCAAACCCAAAATGTTCAGTAATAGCAAAATGGCGGTCATACCCAGGAACAGGACACAAAAACTTACGGTTTTTACATTCGTACCAAGGCTTTTCTCCCAAACCGTGAGTCATAGCCTGCGCAATAGTATCAAACATCATAGTGAGTGAAGAGTTACCACCTACAATAATTTGTGAAGGGTCAAGTTCTAAAATTTCGGCAAAGAGTTTTTTCATTTCGGGTGTGCCGTCCATACCGCCGTAATTACGGCAATCCACACCGCTTGCATCTTTAAAGCCTTTATCCTTATTTACAAGGCTGAAAATATCTTCACACAAATCCATATTCTCAAATCCCGGTTTACCGCGGGACATATCAAGCGACAAATTAAGTGCCTTTAAATTTTCATATTCACATTTAACGTTTTGAAATTCCTGTTTCAGTTTTTCTTTTTCCATTAGTTTATAACTGATCATACCAATTCCTCCTAATAACTAATTAATAATACTATATTACAAGCATTTTTTCAAGGTTGAATTTGTAAAATCATTTGTTTTAAGATTCATCTATGCAGTACCCTTTAAATCCGTCGGTATAAAGTTTTTTACCGTCGGGCAAAACCCACATAACTTCGGTATTAGAAAAATTTTCCAAAATGGCAAGTCCTTCTTGGTAACTCAAGCAAAAAAGCGCGGTTGAAAGTGCATCCGCAACGCCTGAATTTTCACACAACACCGAAACCGATTGGAAATTTTGCGCGGGCATAAGGGTTTTTGAATCTATTATATGGTGGTAATTTTTGCCGTTTACTGTGTAATACCGCTGATACGAGCCGCTTGTAACCAACGACATTTCGCCGAGTTCGAGATATTCGATATACGGGTTTTCGGTATCTTCGGTATCGGGATTTTCAATTCCCACTTTCCATTTTTCACCGTCTCGCTCACCCACTGTGCGAACATTACCGCCGATATTTAAAATGTAACCGTAATATCCATTGCCGGTCATCCATTTTGCCACTTTTTCGGCAGCGTAACCCTTTGCTATAGCTCCCACATCCAAGGTCATCTCGCTATCGGCAAGGTAAACTGTATTATCGGTCTTATTTATTATTATGTCATCAATATTTGTGTGCTTGCTTGCCTGCTTTAATATATCATCGGACGGAAGTTGTGCACTTTCGGGATTATCTAACCCCTCTTGCCTGTACTGATGCCATATTTTAAGCACACTTCCCATTGCAATATTTACTTTACCTTGAGTAAACATATACATTTCCTGTGCAAATTCAAGCAAATCTATTATTTTTTTATCAACCGTTACTTCTTGATGCTTACCGTCGGTCAATTGATTTACGGTGTGCAAATTGTTTATACCGTCATAACTGTTGTATATATCGTAAAGTTTATGATATTCTTCCAACAGTTTCTTGATTTCGGTACATTTGCTGTCAAAATCTTCCTGACTGTTTTCATACCCTACTATTGTGGTAACGGTATCAAAATAATCAAACCAATAGGCAGTATATTTTGTTTTTCCGCCTTTACAACCCGAAAATAACCCTATTGTTAAGACTAAGCTTAAAAAACAACAGATAATTCTTTTCATTAAAATACCTCAAAACGAAAAAAGGGGCTCTTTTTAGTGCCCCTTTTTTTATATTTTTATTTTACAGTAGCAGCCTTTACTGCAGCTTTTACCATATCTGAAACTTCAATTGTGCAACCTGCAGTTTGAAGTTCATCGTTTCCGTAACCCTTATCGGTTACAATTTTTGCAATTTCCGAAGAATTTTTGCCTGCTAAAATATTATCAAAAGCGTCTGCTTGTTCATACCATTCTTTTACAACACCGTCACCGTTCAAATCCTGACCGTACTGTGCCATACCGTAACTGTCCGCAGTTTCTCGTTTAGTCATAATTTCACCTGCGGCACCTGTGTTTGCGCCTTTTGTATCAAAAGTAGTGGCAGACTGTACAACATCCGAACAAGCGGCAACAACCTTTGCGTCCTTATCAAGTGCAGTAACAACAATAGAAGTGTCGATTTGGTTTACACCGTCCATATCTTCTGTTGCATTTTTACTATCAGTCAGTGTTGAAACCGTGCCGATTTTCAAGGTATTACCTTTAGAAACATTGGATTCTTTGGCATTATTAATTGCCTTTTCAACCGCCTTAACAAAATCTGCAATTTCAATGGTGCAACCTGCGTTTACTACATCATCGTTGCCCTTATTATCAGTAGCAACAAGCGCCTTAACATCTTGGGCGGTTTTGCCTTTTATTAATTCAGCAAATGCCTCAACCTGTTCGTACCACTCTTTTTCACTACCGCCGTAAGCCTTCATACCGTAAGAATCGCCTTTTTCGTATTTACTTAAGATTTTATCAACAGGAAGAGCTTCGCCTGCCCCTGAAAACTTTGCTTCAAATTCAACGGTGTCTATAACGCAATCAACTATTTTCCCTTCACCGTCAAGTGTGACTGCCGCAACTGTTATAGATGTATCCATCTGACCGTCATC